>NZ_JAHVCI010000019.1:0-69557 GCF_019265565.1 Cellulomonas sp. PS-H5 | reverse complement strand
CCCGGGTCGTGCGGGCCCGGGTCGTGCGCGGGCGCGCCGGCGGCGCGGGGGCGGTCGTCCGGGGCGCCGTCGGCGGCGACGGTCGGGGTCTCAGCCACGCAGCAACCCTGCCACGGTCGCCGGGACCGCGTGCGCGACGCCCAGCGCCGTGACCGGCCCACCCGGCACCGCCTCCTCGGCCGCCCGGCCGTGCACCAGCGCCGCCGCGGCCGCGAGCGCCGCCGCCAGAGGCGGGTCGTCCAGCACGTCCGCCGCCCGGCCGGCGAGCAGTGCGCCGAGCACGCCCGCGAGCACGTCGCCCGCGCCTGCGGTGGCGAGCCAGCCCGGCGCGTCCGCCTGCGCGTACACCGCGCCACCCGCGCCCACGACCACCGTCGTCGAGCCCTTGAGCAGCACCGTCGCGCCCGTCAGCTCGTGCGCCCGGCGTGCCCAGCGCAGCGGCTCCGCCTCGACCGCGGCCCGCTCCACGTCCTCGCCGAGCCGGCCCAGCAGCGTCGCGAGCTCGCCGGCGTGGGGGGTGAGCACGCACCAGGGCGCGAGCTCGCGGGGCGCCAGCGCCAGCGCCCCGGCGTCGAGCACCGTCGGCAGCCCCTCCGCGAGCGCCGCCTGCAGCGCACCCGTCACCCGGCGGGCCTGCTTGGCGTGGCCCGGGTCGACGCCCGGACCCAGCAGCCAGGCCTGCACCCGGCCCGTGCCGGCGACGACCTCGGGCCGGGCCGCGAGCACCGACCGCGCGACCGCCGACGGGCCCACGTACCGGACCATCCCGACGCCGGACAGCGCCGCCGCCGAGACCGTGAGCACCGCCGCGCCCGGGTACGCCGGCGTCCCCGCCACCACGCCGAGCACGCCGCGGCTGTACTTGTGGTCCTCCGGCCCGGGCACCGGCCAGAGCGCGGCGACGTCGGCCGGTGCGAGGCGCGCGACGGCGGGGCGCTCGGCCAGCGCCAGACCGAGGTCCACGACCTCGACCCGTCCGGCGCGCCGCGACGCAGGCGGCAGCAGCAGCGCGGGCTTCGCGGCACCGAACGTCACCGTGACCCCGGCCGGCAGCACCGGGCCGTCCGGGAGCGACCCGTCGTCCACGCCCACGCCGCTCGGCACGTCGACCGCCACGACCAGCGGGCCGCCGCCCGCCTTCGACGCGCTCCGGGGGCCACCGCCGGCGCTGCCCGCGTCCTCGGACTCGAGGAGGTCGGCGAGCAGCCCGGCGAGGAGGCCCGCGATACCGCGCGGCGCGCCCCGGCCGCCGATGCCCAGCAGGCCGTCGAGCACGACGTCGGCGGCGTACGCCTCGGCCACGGCGTCGCCGAGCCAGACGCCGGGCAGCGCGGCGGTGTCGTCCGGGCGGTCACCGGCGCGCGCGGCGGCCACGCGCCCGTCTGCGCCGTCGCCGCGCCCGCCGTCGCCACGTCCGCCGTCGCCACGTCCGCCGTCGACCGCGCCGGGCTCGACCGCGCGCACCGCGCGCCCGCCCGCCCGGCGCAACGCCGCCAGCCCGTCGGCGTGCGGCTCGTCGGTCGTGCACACCGCGACCACCCGCACGCCCCGCCGCGCCAGGTACGCGCCGGCGTGCAGCGCGTCGCCGCCGTTGTTGCCCGACCCGACCAGCGCCACCACCGTCGCGCCGCGCACCTGCCCGCGGCGGTCGGCGAGCTCCGCCGCGACCCGCGTCGCGAGGGCGAACGCCGCGTGCTGCATCAGCGGCACCCCGTCGGCGAGCAGCGGCTCCTCCGCCGCGCGGACCTCGGCTGCCGTGTACCCCAGGATCATGCGTCCATCCTGGCCGAGCCCGGCGGCGGGCGCGCGTGGTCGCGCGCGCACCCTGCGTGCGTGGCCGCCGTCCGGCGCTCGGTCGGCTCCGGGGATAGGTTGCGGCCCATGCGCTTCGGACTCTTCATCCCCCAGGGCTGGCGGCAGGACCTCACGGGCATCGAGGCCCGCGACCACTGGTCCGTCATGAGCGGCCTCGCCACCCACGCCGACCAGGGCGACGCCTTCGACTCCATCTGGGTCTACGACCACTTCCACGCGGTGCCCGAGCCCAACGGCGAGACCACCCACGAGGCCTGGAGCCTCATGAACGCCTACGCGGCCACCACCAGCCGCGTCACGCTCGGCCAGATGTGCACCTGCATGTCCTACCGGAACCCGGCCTACCTCGCGAAGGTGGCGGCGACGGCCGACATCATCTCCGGCGGCCGCGTCCAGATGGGCATCGGCGCCGGCTGGTACGAGCACGAGTGGCGCGCCTACGGCTACGGCTTCCCGAGGCCGGGCGAGCGGATCGCCATGCTCGACGAGGGCGTGCAGATCATGAAGCAGCTGTGGACCAACGGCGTCGCGACCCTCGACGGCCGGCACTACCAGGTCGACGGCGCCCAGCTCGCCCCGCTCCCCCTCCAGGTCGACGGCCCGCCGCTGTGGATCGCGGGCGGCGGCGAGCGCAAGACCCTGCGGGTCGCGGCCGAGCACGCGGCGTACACGAACTTCGACGGCACCCCGGCCGGCTTCGCGCACAAGAGCCAGGTCCTGCAGGAGCACTGCGCCGCGATCGGCCGGAACTACGACGAGATCACCCGCTCGGCCAACTACAACGTGGTGATCGGGTCCACCGAGGCGGAGGTCGACGACCGGATCGCCTGGATCGAGGAGCACTACGCCCGCACCGTCCCGGACAAGGCCCCCGAGGTCGCCGAGGAGTTCCGCCGCGGCCCGCTCGTCGGCACCCCGGAGCAGATCGTCGAGAAGCTGACCGAGCTCCGCGGCCTGGGCATGACCTACGCGATCACGTACTTCGCGGAGGCCGCCTACGACCGCTCGGGCATCGAGCTGTTCGAGCGCGCGGGCGTCCGGCCCCGGCGGGGCCGCACGCTGCCGGCCGATTCGGGGGTGCCGGGCTGCGACGGGACGACGTCCCGCAGTCCGCTCCTGCAGCCTCGGCGCGCGCCCGAGCGGGTCAGTCGGACTCGGCGACGACCATCGCCGAGGCGATGCCGGCGTCGTGGCTCAAGGAGAGGTGGAAGCGGGTCACGCCCCGGGCCGCCGCGGCCGCCGCGACGGTGCCGATCACCTCGACCACCGGCTGCTCGCCCCGGACCCGGCGCACGGTCGCGTCCTGCCAGGACATCCCGGCGGGCGCGCCGAGCGACTTCGCGATCGCCTCCTTGGCGGCGAACCGCGCCGCGAGCGACGCCGGCGCGAGCTCCCGCTCCTCAGGCGTGAACAGCCGCTCCCGCAGGGCCGGAACCCGCTCGACCGTCGCCAGGAACCGGGCGACGTCGACGACGTCGATCCCGACGCCGACGATCACTCGACCGTGACCGACTTGGCCAGGTTCCGCGGCTGGTCGACGTCCAGGCCGCGGGCCGTGGCGAGCTCGCACGCGAAGATCTGCAGCGGCACGACGGACAGCAGCGGCGCGAGCAGCGTCGGGCTCTGCGGCACGTAGAACACCTCGTCGGCGTACGCGCGCACCGCCTCGTCGCCGTCTTCCGCGATGACCAGGGTGCGGGCGCCGCGCGCCCGGATCTCCTGGATGTTGGAGACGACCTTCGAGTGCAGCGAGTCGCGGCCGCGCGGGCTCGGCACGATGACGAACACCGGCTGCCCGGGCTCGATCAGCGCGATCGGGCCGTGCTTGAGCTCGCCGGCGGCGAAGCCCTCCGCGTGGATGTACGCGATCTCCTTGAGCTTGAGCGCGCCCTCCAGGGCCACCGGGAAGCCGACGTGCCGGCCGAGGAACAGCACCGAGGAGGTGTCCGCCATCCAGCGGGCGATCTCGCGCACGCGGCCCGAGCGGTCCAGGACGTCCTGGATCTTGTCCGGCATCGCCCGCAGGTCCTCGAGGATCTCGGCGATCTCGTCCGCGAACTTGTTGCCCCGCAGCTGCGCCAGGTACAGACCCAGCAGGTAGGCGGCGGTGATCTGGGCGAGGAACGCCTTGGTCGACGCGACAGCCACCTCGGGCCCGGCGTGCGTGTAGAGCACGGCGTCGGACTCGCGCGGGATCGTCGACCCGTGGGTGTTGCAGATCGCCAGCACCTTCGCGCCCTGCTCGCGGGCGTGCCGGACGGCCATCAGCGTGTCCATGGTCTCCCCGGACTGGGAGATCGCGACGACGAGGGTCCGCTCGTTCAGGATCGGGTCCCGGTACCGGAACTCGTGCGCCAGCTCGACCTCGACGGGGATCCGGCACCAGTGCTCGATCGCGTACTTGGCGACGTGCCCGGAGTAGGCCGCGGTGCCGCAGGCGATCACGATGATCTTGTCGACCGAGCGCAGCACCGACTCGGAGATCTTCAGGTCGTCGAGCACCAGGCGGCCCTGGACGTCCGTGCGGCCCAGCAGGGTGTCCTGCACGGCCTGCGGCTGGTCGGCGATCTCCTTCTCCATGAAGGAGCGGAAGCCGCCCTTCTCCGCCGCCGCGGCGTCCCAGTCGATCGTGTACTCGCGGCCCTCGGCGGGGTTGCCGTCGAAGTCCGTGACCGTGACCGAGCGCGGCGTGATGACGACGACCTGGTCCTGCGCGAGCTCGAGCGCGCGCCGGGTCTCCGCGATGAACGCGGCGACGTCGGAACCCAGGTAGTTCGCGCCGTCGCCGAGCCCGACGACCAGCGGCGAGTCGTGCCGCGCGCCGACCACCGTGTCCGGGTGGTCCTCGTGCACCGCGAGCAGCGTGAACGTGCCGTGCAGCCGGCGGACGACCTGGCGCATGGCCTCGCCCAGGTCCTTCACCTCGGCGTAGGCCCGTGACAGCAGGTGCGCGACGACCTCGGTGTCCGTCTCGGAGAGCAGCTCGGCGCCGTCGGCCAGCAGCTCCTCCTTGAGCACGGCGAAGTTCTCGACGATGCCGTTGTGGATCAGCGCGAGGCCACCCGCGACGTGCGGGTGCGCGTTGACGTCCGTCGGGCCGCCGTGGGTCGCCCACCGGGTGTGCCCGATGCCGGCGGTCGCGCCCGGCAGCGGGCGCTCCTCGAGCAGCCCCGTCAGGTTGACGAGCTTGCCGGCCTTCTTGGCCGTGGCCAGGCCCTCCGGGGTGACGAGCGCGACGCCGGCCGAGTCGTACCCGCGGTACTCGAGGCGGCGCAGGCCCTCCAGGACGACCCCGAGCGGCCGGCCGTCCGGCCCATGGTCACCGACATACCCGACGATTCCACACATGGGCGGGAGTCTAGCCGCGGCGCGAGGCGCACCGCCGCGGCGCAGGTCACGTCCCCGCGGCGCCGGCGCCCGACGGGCGCGACCCGCGGCATCGTGCAGAATCGTCGGGTGCGCGCCACCGACGTCCCCGGGCAGACCTCCCCGTACGTGGAGCTCGACCGGGACTCCTGGGTCCGCCTGTCGGAGTCCACGCCGCTCCCCCTCACCGACGACGACGTCACCCGGCTCCGCGGGCTCGGCGACCCGATCGACCTCGCCGAGGTGGACGCGATCTACCGGCCGCTGTCCCGGCTGCTCGACCTGTACGTGACCGCGACCCGGAGGCTGCACGCCGCGTCGTCGACCTTCCTGCGCGAGGACACCCCCCGCACCCCGTTCGTCATCGGCGTCGCCGGGTCGGTCGCGGTCGGCAAGTCAACCACGGCCCGGCTGCTGCGCGAGCTCATGGCCCGCTGGCCCGCGACCCCGAACGTCGCGCTGATGACGACCGACGGGTTCCTGCACCCGAACGCCGAGCTCGAGCGCCGCGGCCTGATGGACCGCAAGGGCTTCCCCGAGTCGTACGACCGGCGCGCGCTGCTGCAGTTCGTGTCGAAGGTCAAGGCCGGCCACGACGAGGTCCGGGCCCCGGTGTACGACCACGTCACCTACGACATCGTCCCCGGCGCCGAGGTGGTCGTGCGCCGGCCGGACGTGCTGATCGTCGAGGGCCTCAACGTCCTGCAGCCGGCCCCGTCCGCCGCGGGCACGTCGAGCACGTCCAACCTCGCGGTGAGCGACTTCTTCGACTTCTCCATCTACGTCGACGCGCGGACCTCCGACGTCCGGCAGTGGTACGTCGAGCGGTTCCTGTCCCTGCGGTCGACGGCGTTCGCCCGGCCGGAGTCGTACTTCCACCGGTACGCGGGCCTGAGCGACGCCGAGGCCGTCGCCCGCGCCGAGAGCATCTGGGACGCGATCAACGCGCCCAACCTGGTGCGCAACATCCTGCCGACCCGCAGCCGCGCGACCCTCGTGCTGACCAAGGGCGGCGACCACTCGGTCCGCCGCGTGCGGCTCCGCAAGCTCTGAGCCGACCCGCGGGTCCGGTCAGCGGGTCCGGTCACCCGCCCGTCGGCGCCGCCGTCGCGCGCGGCCCGACCAGCTCGACCGGGTAGTGCTCCACGTCGACGGCGTCCAACGCGTCCAGACCCTCCGACACGGCGACCGGGAGCGTCCCGCAGCCCCCGGAGGGCAGCGCCACGCGCACCGCGGCGCCCAGCGCGTCCACCAGCCAGAGGTCGGCGCGGCGCGCGTCCTCCCCGCAGGGAGTGGGCGACGTCCCCGCCGCGGGGACGGTCGCCGACGCCGTGAGCGCGGTGATCAGCGGCCGGACGTCGCCCTCGAGCCGCGTGGCGGTCACCGCGGCCCAGCGGCCCGCGGCGTCGGTCAGCGTCTCCCCGGTCGTGCACAGCACCGCGGACACCGCGGTGAACCCGTCCGGGACCAGACCCGCCTCCGGCACGTCGGGGTGCGCCGTGCTGCCCGCGCCCGCGAACCCGAGCGCCGCGAGGACCTGAGGTGCCAGGCAGTCCGCGCCGGACGACACCGACGCCCCGGAGGCGGACCGCCGGGCGGCGTCGGCGGTGGAGGCGGTCGGGTCGCCGCCCGCGCACGCGGCCAGCACGGCTGCGAGGGCGAAGGCCAGGAGGCCGGCGAGCCCGGCCCGAGGGCGGGCGGCCCGCCGCGGCGCGACCCGGGGAGCGCGGCCGGGCGACGGTCTCCGGGGTGCGCGAGGACGCGGTGCTGCCATGTCGCCGCCGCCCTCCGTCGCCCATTCCCCTGCCCAGGGCGAAGGCACGGGCGCGTGCCCGGCCTCCGCCGTCGGGGGCGACGCCGTTGTGGCCCGGGTCGAGCGTAGGCACGACGACCGGCCCGGGCGGCCGACGATGCGGGATCGTTAGCGGGCGGGGCCGGATCGTTGCCGGGACGTGACCCGGCGGTCCGGGACGGCGGGGCCGTGCGGCGCCGCGGCGGCCGACGGGACCGCGCACAGGGCCGCGGTCGCCCCAGCGGCGACGGGAGCGCCGGCGACCGGCCCGGGGACGTCACGGCCTGCGAGGTCCTGCCGCCCGGCGGCGTCCCGGCTCCCGGCTGCGTCCCGGTTCCCGGCGGCGTCCCGGCTCCCGGCGGCACTCCCGAGTGCGGCGGCGTCGTGGCCTGCGACGGCCTGGCCCGCGGCGTCCTCGCCGCCCGCGCCGGCCTGCTGCGCGCCCGCCATCGGCGCGGGCGCCCGGTCCAGCCCGGTCCAGCGGCGCAGCACCCAGTCGATCCCGACCCCGACCAGGGTGCCCACGACGACGCCCGCGACCACCGCGATCGCCGGGTGGTCCTCGAGCCACAGGCCCGCCCCCGCGCCGACGGCCGAGCCGTACACGGCCCAGGTCACGGCGGCGAGAGCGGTGAGCCCGACGAACCGCTTGCGCGGGTACCCGAGCGCCCCGGCGGTCATGTTCACGGCCACCCGGCCCACGGGGATGTACCGCGCCGCGAGGATGAACGACGAACCCCGGTGCTCGAGCGCGTGCTCGGCCCACGCGAGCGCCTTGCGACCACGCGCGGTGCGGAACACCCGGAGCCGGTGCACGTCGACCTTCGAGCCGATCGTGTAGGCGATCTGGTCGCCGACGAACGCGCCGAGCGCGGCGGCCAGCGCCACCAGCACGATGTTCGGCGAACCGTGCGCGACCGACAGCGAGGCGAGCGCGATCACGACCGACTCGCTCGGGATCGGCGGGAAGAAGCCGTCGATCGTGGCGAACAGGAACAGCGCCGGGAACACCCACACCGAGTCCGCCAGCATCGGCACCCAGCCCTCGACGGCGCTGATCCAGTCCTGCAGCACGTTCATCAGCTCCCGGGTCGTTCGACGGCTGCCCTCGGGCGGGTCGGCCGTCGTCCACGCTAGGTGCGCGCCGCCGGCCGTGACATGGGGGACTCCCCCGAGTCCACCCTGGTCCTCCCCCCATCCTGACCGGGACGGTCGCACGGGGCATCGGCCCCCGGGACGACGTACCGCCGGCCCGGGTCCGCCTCCCGGCGGAGCGGCGCCACCCCCGTGGACGACCCCGCGCGCCCAGTGCACCACGCAGGTCCGACACGGGTCACGGGGATTCGGTGACGTCCCGGTGAACGCTGCGGTCCGTGCCGAGGGCCGGGCGGGCGGGGTCGGCGCGGCCGCCGCCGGAGCAGCGCCCCGGCGCCGCGCGCGGCGCGGTCCTCAGCCGTCGAGCGGGAAGCCGAGCGTGCGCGCCGCCTCGGCCGGGCGGGGCTCCGTCGCCCAGTGCGCGCCGAGCTCGTCCGTCGCCGACAGCGACCGCGGGTGCGCCCGGTCCAGGTACAGCGTGCCGTTCAGGTGGTCCGTCTCGTGCTGCACGATGCGGGCGGGCCAGCCCTGCACCACCTCGTCCAGCGCGGCGCCCGTCTCGTCCTGCCCGGTGAGCCGCAGCCGGCGCAGCCGCGGCACCACCGCCTGGTAGCCGACGACGCTCAGGCAGCCCTCGTAGAAGGACACCCGCTCGGGCTCCTCGCCCGGGACCGGCCCGTACGCCGGGTTCACCAGCACGCGGAACGGCAGGGCGGGACGCTCGCGCACCCGGCCGGTCTCCGTCTCGCCCGCACCGGGGTCCGCGAGCACCGCCAGCGCCAGCGGGAGGCCGATCTGCGGTGCGGCCAGGCCGACGCCCGGCGCCGCGTGCATCGTCCGGCGCATGAGCGCGACCAGCGCCGCGAGCTCGTCGTCGCCGATCTGGCCGTCGAACGGCACCGCGCGCATCCGCAGCGCGGGGTGCCCGGCCTGGACGATCGGCACGGTGCCCGACGGGTCGGCCGCGCCGGCGTCGAGCAGCCGCAGCACGTGCTCGCGCACGACGGCGGCGGGCCAGGTCGCCTGCGGGGCGTCCCCGGCTCCGGCCCCGGTCGTCGTCACCGCGCCCCGGTCCTCAGAGCGCCAGGCGGTCGCGCACGACGTCGGCCAGCTGCGAGGCGACGCGGTCGGCGTCGTCCTGCGTCGCCGCCTCGACCATGACGCGGACCAGCGGCTCCGTGCCCGAGGGGCGCAGCAGCACGCGGCCCGTCGACCCGAGCGACGTCTGCGCGGCCCCGACGGCCGCGGCGACGTGCTCGTCCGAACCCGCGCGGTCCTTGTCGACACCCGGGACGTTGACCAGCGTCTGCGGCAGCCGGCGCACGACGGCGGCCAGCTCGCTCAGCTTCTGGCCCGTCGCCGCGACGCGGGAGGCGAGCTGCAGCGCCGTCAGCGTGCCGTCGCCCGTGGTCGCGTGGTCCGCGAGGATCACGTGGCCCGACTGCTCGCCGCCGAGGTTGTAGCCGTGCGCGCGCATCGCCTCGAGCACGTAGCGGTCGCCCACGCCGGTCTCGACCGTGCGGACGCCGGCGGCCTGCATCGCGAGACGCAGACCGAGGTTGCTCATCACCGTGACGACCAGCGTGTCGTGCGCCAGGATCCCGCGCTCGCGCAGGTCCAGCGCCAGCACGCCCATGATCTGGTCGCCGTCGACCAGCGCGCCCGTGTGGTCCACCGCGAGGCAGCGGTCGGCGTCGCCGTCGAACGCCACGCCGAGGTCCGCGCCCGAGGCCACGACCGCGGCCTGCAGCTGCTCGGGGTGCGTGGAGCCGCACGCCTCGTTGATGTTGCGGCCGTCGGGCGACGCGTTGATGACCACCACGTCGGCGCCGGCCTCGCGGAGCGCCGCGGGACCGACCTCGGACGCCGCGCCGTTCGCGCAGTCGACCGCGACCCGCAGGCCCGCGAGGTCGTGCCCGAGCGTCGACACCAGGTGCTCGACGTACTGCTCCCCCGCGCGACCCGTGTCCGAGCGGATCCGGCCGACGGCGGCGCCGACCGGGCGCTCCCACGCGCCGCGCAGGCGCTGCTCGATGGCGTCCTCGAGCTCGTCGTCGAGCTTGTGGCCGCCCCGGGCCAGGAACTTGATGCCGTTGTCCGGCATGGGGTTGTGCGAGGCCGACAGCACGACGCCGAGGTCGACGTCCAGCGCACCCGTCAGATGCGCGATGGCGGGCGTCGGCAGCACTCCGACGTTCAGCACGTCCACGCCCGCGCTCGCCAGGCCCGCGGCCACGGCGGCGGACAGGAACTCGCCCGAGGCGCGCGGGTCGCGGCCGACCACGGCGCGCGGCCGGTGGCCGGCGAACTCGCCCCGCTGGCCGAGCACGTGCGCCGCCGCCACGGACAGGTCGAGCGCCAGCTCGGCGGTCACGTCCCGGTTCGCCAGGCCACGCACGCCGTCGGTGCCGAACAGTCGTCCCATCGAGGACCCCCTCGTCGTCGGGGCCGCCGGTGCGGCCTCGTGCATCGTGCCAGGCCCGCGCGTCACCGCGCCGGGCCCGGGCACCGGAACGGCCGGTGGCCCCGAGGACGGAACCTCGGGACCACCGGCCGCGGTCGCTGATCCGTGGATCAGCGCTTGGAGTACTGCGGGGCCTTGCGGGCCTTCTTGAGACCGGCCTTCTTCCGCTCCACGACGCGCGGGTCGCGGGTCAGGAAGCCGGCCTTCTTCAGCGCCGGGCGGTTGTGCTCGGCGTCGATCTCGTTCAGCGCGCGGGCGATGCCCAGGCGCAGGGCGCCGGCCTGGCCGGTCACGCCGCCGCCGCTGATGCGGGCGATGACGTCGAAGCGGCCCTCGACCTCCACCAGCTTCAGCGGGGAGTTCACGAGCTGCTGGTGCACCTTGTTCGGGAAGTAGTCCTCGAGGGTGCGGCCGTTGATCTTCCACTGGCCGGTGCCGGGCACCAGGCGCACGCGGGCGATCGCCTCCTTGCGGCGGCCCAGGGCCTGGCCGGGAGCCGTGAGGCTCTGGCCCCGGCCCGCGGGGGCCGCGGTCTCGGAGGTGTAGCTGCTGGGCGTCTCGCCGCCCTCGAGGTCGATGTCGACCGTGGTCTCGGCCATGTGTTTCGCGTCCTGTTCCGGTGTGCTCGAGGGCGTCAGCCCTGCGCGACCTGGGTGATCTCGAAGGGCTTCGGCTGCTGGGCGGCGTGCGGGTGCTCGGCACCGCGGTAGACCTTCAGCTTCGAGAGCTGCTGGCGGGCCAGCGAGGTCTTCGGGAGCATGCCACGCACGGCCTTCTCGACCGCACGCTCGGGGTGCTTGTCGAGCAGGTCGGTGTACGTGGTCGCCCGCAGACCGCCCGGGAAGCCCGAGTGGCGGTAGGCGAGCTTGGTCTCGCGCTTGTTGCCGGTCAGCGCGACCTTGTCCGCGTTGATGACGATGACGAAGTCGCCGCCGTCCACGTGCGGGGCGAAGGTCGCCTTGTGCTTGCCGCGCAGCAGCGTGGCGACGTGGGTGGCGAGGCGGCCCAGGACGACATCGGTCGCGTCGATGACGTACCAGTTCCGCTGGACGTCGCCGGGCTTCGGGGTGTACGTGCGCACGGTCGTTGCCTTCTCTATGTCTCTGACTGTGTCCACGGCAATCCCGTAGAAGCCGGGGTCAGCCGATGAGTACCGTCGGTGCGTCGTCCGTGGACCGGTGAGTGGGAACGCACCAGGGTCGACACCGACGGACGCACAACGACTCACCAGGGTAGCCGCCGGTCCCGGGGGCGGTCAAAGCGACGTCGGTCACCGACCCGCGGCCCTGCTCAGCGCGGCTGCGCGGCCCGGATCGCCGGGCCCGCGCCGCCCGCCTCAGCGCGCCCGGGCCACCCGGCCGGCGTCCCACACGGGCTCCGGCGTCTCCACGACCGCCCCGTCCTCGCCGAACACGAGGAACCGGTCGAACCCCCGGGCGAACCACCGGTCGTGCGTCACCGCCAGCACCGTGCCCTCGAACGCCGCGAGCCCCGCCTCCAGGGCCTCCGCCGAGTGCAGGTCCAGGTTGTCCGTGGGCTCGTCGAGCAGCAGCAGCGTCGCGCCCCCGAGCTCCAGCAGCAGGATGTGGAACCGCGCCTGCTGCCCGCCCGACAGCGTCTCGTACCGCTGCTCCGCCGACGCCACGAGCTCGTAGCGGTCCAGCGCCTTGCTCGCGGGCTCCCGGCCCATGCCCGGCCGGCGGCCCTCCCCGCGGTGCAGGATCTCGAGCAGCGTGCGCCCGGCGAACGCCGCGTCCTGCGCGTGCTGCCGGTTCTGCGCGAAGAATCCGGGCACCACGCGCGAGCCCAGGCGGGCGACGCCCGTGTGGGACACCGGGTCGATCGGCAGCTCCCCCTCGGCCGGTGCCTGCTCGGGTTGAGGGTCGCTGCCGCCCGCGGCCAGCAGCCGCAGGAAGTGCGACTTGCCCGACCCGTTCGACCCGAGGACGGCCACGCGCTCGCCGAACCACACCTCGAGGTCGAACGGCCTCATGAGACCCGTCAGCTCCAGCCGCTCGGCGACGACCGCGCGCTTGGCGGTCCGCCCGCCGCGCAGCCGGACCCGCACGTGCTGGTCGTGGGAGACGACCTCCGGCGGCCCGGCCTCCTCGAACTTCCGCAGCCGGGTCTGGGCGGCCGAGTACCGCGACGCGAGCCCGTCGTTGAACGCCGCCTTGGTCTTGAGGGTGTTCACCAGCGTCACGAGCTTCTGGTGCTCCTCGTCCCACCGGCGCGCCAGCTCGGCCAGCCGCTCGCGACGCGCCTCCCGGGCCGCGGTGTACGTCGTGAACGTGCCGCCGTGGATCCAGACCGTCGCCCCAGCCCTCGCGGGCTCCAGCGTCGCGACGTGCGTCGGCACCCGGGACAGCAGCTCGCGGTCGTGGCTCACCAGCAGCACCGTCTTCGGGCTGTCGAGCAGCCGCCGCTCCAGCCAGCGCTTCGTCGGGACGTCGAGCGCGTTGTCCGGCTCGTCGAGCAGCAGCACCTCCTGCGGTCCGCGCAGCAGCGCCTCCAGCACCAGCCGCTTCTGCTCCCCGCCCGACAGCGTCCGCACGCCGCGGTGCTGCGCCCGGTCGAACGGGACCGACAGCACCGCGTCCGTCACCCGGTCCCAGTCCGCCTCGACCTCGTAGCCGCCGACGTCCGCCCAGTCCGCGAGCGCCTGCGCGTACCGCATCTGCGACGGCTCGTCGTCGACCTCCATCATGTGCAGCTCCGAGGCGGTCAGCTCCGCCGCCGCCGCGCCGATCGCGCCCGTCGCCAGCGACGCGAGCAGGTCACGGACCGAGCGGTCGTCCGCGATCCGCCCCACGTCCTGCCGCATCACACCGAGCCCGCCCGTGCGGACCACCGCGCCGTCGTGCGGCTGCTCGTCACCCGCCACGATCCGCAGCAGCGTCGACTTCCCCGCGCCGTTCGGACCCACCAGCGCGGTGCGCTGCCCCTCGCCGACCCGCAGGTCGACACCCCCGAGCAGCGGACGGCCGTCGGGGAGCACGTAGCGCACGTCGTGCACCTCGAGATGACCCATGGCGCCGATCGTCCCAGGTGTCCCGGCGAGGTCCCAACCCGATATCCGTGCGGTGGCAGGGCGGGAGGTGCGGTGCCAGGCTCGACGCATGAGCGAGAACACCCCTGCCACGAGCACCGACGCCGCCACCGGCGCCGAGGGCGACGCGGACCAGCTCCCCGCCGAGGACACGCTGGTCGGACGCGGCGTCGACGACCTGCTGGACGAGGGCTACAGCCCGCCCGAGCGCCCGCGCCCCGCCTCGAGCCACTTCGGCGAGACGGCGTGGGAGGAGTCGCGCGGCGAGACCCTCGACCAGCGCATCGCCCAGGAGGAGCCCGACGTCTGGGACGACCCGGACCGCGCGCCCGACCCGTCCCGCGAGCCCGACCGCGCCGGCCGGCTCCTCGAGGACGACGACGCCGTCGAGTCCGGCGGGAACGACCAGTTCGCGCTCGACGCGGGCGTCGACGGCGGCGCGGCGAGCGCCGAGGAGGCCGCCGTCCACATCGTCGACGAGGAGGACTGACTCCACGCCTCCTCCCGGCGGGTGAGGGCGGGCGGCGGGCACGGGTGCGGGGGCACCGGCGTCCGCCGTCCGCGTCACTCCTCCGCGGGATCCACCGGGCCGGTCGCCGGGGCGCCGGCCCGGGTGGGGGCTGCGTGCACGTCGTCCGCCGAGCGCATCGCGCGCGTCCGGAGCTGGCGCACGGCCAGCTCCGCGTCCGGCGGGTACACGACCTCCTCCAGCGTCAGCCCGTGCGCCGCGACCACCGCGCTGCCCGGGTCGCGCCGCCCGCCGACCAGCAGCTCCGCCGGCCAGTCCACCGGCCGCCGGCCCTCCCCCACCGCCAGGCTCGCGCCGACCAGCGCCCGCACCATCGAGTGGCAGAACGCGTCCGCACGCACGGTCGCCACCACCAGCCCGGCATCCGGTCCGTCCGCGGGTCGCTCCCACGTCAGCTCGTCGAGCGTGCGGATCGTCGTCGCGCCCGGACGGGGCTTGCAGTACGCCGCGAAGTCGTGCCGGCCCAGCACCCGGGCCGCCGCCTCGTGCATCGCGGCCACGTCCAGCGGCCGCCGGGTCCACAGCACGTGCGCGCGGCGCAGCGGGTCGCGCAGCGCCGGGTCGTCGCACACCCGGTACACGTACCGGCGGGCCACGGCCGAGAACCGCGCGTCGAACCCCTCGGGCGCGATCGTGACCGCCGTGGCGACCACGTCCGGCGGCAGCACCCCGCCCAGCCGGGTCAGCAGCGACTCCTCGGGCGTGCGGTCCGACCGGCCGGGCACCGCGGCCCACGCACCCGCCGGGACGTCCACGTGCAGCACCTGGCCCCGCGCGTGCACGCCCGCGTCCGTGCGCCCGGCGACCGTCACCCGCGGCGGCGCGTCCCCGCGGTGCTCCGAGCGGAGCACCAGCGCCAGGGCGTCCTCGACCACGCCCTGCACCGTGCGGAGGCCGGGCTGGCGAGCCCAGCCGGCGAAGTCCGTGCCGTCGTAGGCGAGGTCGACGCGGACGCGGACGGGGGCGGGGCCGGCGGCGGGTGCGTTGGCGGGTGCGGGGGTGGGCGGTGGGGTCGACGAGGTCACGGGACCACCACCGCGTCCGGGGCCTCGTCGACGGGGAGCTGGACGACGATCCCGCCGAACCTCGCCTCCACCGCGCGCAGCCGACGCCCGTCGATCCGCACCTCGCCCGCGAGCACCTCCGGCGAGGCGGTCGTCCCGTCCTCGTACTGCGCGGTGTACCCGCCGGTGAACGACTCGTTGTACAGGCCCACCGGCCGACCCACGGCATCCGTCACCCACCCGGCGCACCACGCGCACACGTGGCCCGCGTACCGCTCGAAGAACGGCTCGCGCGTCCCGCACAGCGGGCAGACCTGGTCCCCGGGCGTCCCCGGCACCCCGGGTCCACCCTGCGCCGTCGCCCGGCCGAGCGCGCCGAGGCGTCGCCCCGCGAGCCCCGGCCAGCCGTGCACCGCACGCGACCACACCCTGGGCACCGCACCGCCGCCGTACCGCGCCCCCAGCAGCGCGCCGGCGATCGCGGCGACCGTGTCCGTGTCGCCGCCGATCCGCACCGCCGCGGCCAGCGCCAGCGGCAGGTGCACGCTCCCGGGCACCTCCACCGCCTCGGGCAGGGGCGGCAGCGACCGGACCACCGCGTGCCACGCCGCCTGGAGCGCGGTCACGGTGAACCCGTTCGCGCGCAGGTCCGCCGCCGGGCGCGGCGATGCCGCGTCGTCCAGCCAGCCGCGCCACGCGCCGCGACGCTCCGACGGCAGCAGGTCCAGCCCGGCGTGCACGTCCAGGCGTCGCTCCGTGACCGCGAGCCGCACCGCCTCCGACCACAGCACGCACGAGTCGCCCGCCAGCGGGTCCGGGTGGGTCAGCTCCGCGACCGCGCGCGCCGCCCCGGCCGTCGCCGCGCGGTCGTCCAGCGCCACCAGGCCCACCACGCCCGTCCGCATCAGCGCGCCGTTGCCCGCCGTGCGCCCCGTCGCCGCGTGCAGCTCCGCGGCCGCCGCCCGCAGCCGCGCCGCCGGCCGGCCCGTGCGCCGACCGGCACCCGCGAGCACCGCCGCCGTCTGCGTCCCGACGTCGCTCGCGCCGCCCGTCCGCCAGCCCTCGAACCCCGCGGCGACCTCGTCCAGCTCCTCCTCCGTGCCAAGCCCGCCGCCGCGCGCCGCGACCCGGGCCACCACGACCGACATCTGCGTGTCGTCGCTCCACTCGCCCGGCGCGTACGGGCCGAGCCCGCCGCCCCGCATCTCCGGCAGCTCCCCGGGCGCCGGAGGCTCCGCGAACTCGTACGGCACCCCGAGCGCGTCGCCCGCCGCCTGGGCGAGCAGCACGCCGGAGGCGCGGTCGAGCACGCCCCGGTCGAGGGGGCGGAGGCCGGGGGCCGTCGTGGGCTCCGTCTCGGCGGTGGTCGGGCGCAGGGGCTGGTCGGGCACGCCCCCGAGAGTACGGGCCGGGCGCCTGCTCTACCGTGGTCCGGTGCCCACGCCCGACCCCGCCCCGTACACCCTCGCCGTCGACTGCGGGGGCGGCGGCATCAAGGCCTCCGTCCTCGACGCCTCGGGCACCCTGCACGCCCCGGCCGTCCGCGTGCCCACCCCGTACCCCCTGCCGCCCTCGCGGCTCGTCGACACCATCGCCGACATCGCCGACCGCCTCCCGCCGTTCCAGCGGGCCACCGTCGGCATGCCCGGGATGATCCGGCACGGCGTCGTCGTGGCCACCCCGCACTACGTCACCCGGTCCGGGCCGCACACCCGCGTCGACCCCGAGCTCGTCGAGGCCTGGTCCGGCTGCGACATCCGCGCCGCCGTCGCCCAGCGCCTCGGCGTCCCCGCCCTCGTCCTCAACGACGCCGAGGTGCACGGCGCGGGCGTCGTCTCCGGCACGGGCGTCGAGCTCGTCCTCACCCTGGGCACCGGGCTCGGCTCGGCGCTCTTCGACGGCGGCCGGCTCGCCCCGCACCTCGAGTGGTCCCACGCCCCCGTGCGCCGGCTGACCACCTACGACGAGTACATCGGCCAGATCCAGCGCGCCCGGCTCGGCGACGGCCTCTGGTCTCGCCGCGTCCGGCAGGTCGTCGAGGGCCTGCGACCCGTCGTCCTGTGGGACCGGCTCTACCTCGGCGGCGGCAACTCCCGGCAGATCACCCCGCAGGTGCTCGCCCGGCTCGGCGACGACGTCGTCGTCGTGCCGAACCAGGCGGGCATCGTCGGCGGTGTGCGCGCGTGGCAGCTGGGCGGCGACGCCTGACCGCACCCGGCCGCGCCTCGTCCGTCTAGCCCGCGTACGGCGCCGCGACGTCGAGGACCCAGGTGACCCCGAAGCGGTCCCGCACCATCCCGTACAGCGGCGTCCAGCCGGACGGCCCCAGCGGGACCACGACCGCCGCCCCCGCCGCGTCCACCGCGAGCCGCTCCCACAGCGCTGCGATCTCCTCCGTCGACTCCCCGCGCACCGACACGTAGAACGCGTCCGTGCCCGAGTCCCAGGGGCGCGAGCCCGGGACGTCGAACGCCATCACGTGGAACCCGTCGGCCGCCCGGACCTCGCCCCAGATCACGTGGTCCGCCTCCGCGGGATCCACGGCGGCGCCCGCGTCGGCGTACGTGGCGATGTTCAGCGACCCGCCGAACACCTCGCGGTAGTGCTCCAGCGCGGCGCGGGCGTCGCCCCGGAAGTTCAGGTGAGTCGTGGTCGTGACTGCCATGATGGCTCCTCGGTCGAGGGGGTGCACCAGCCGGTCGGCCGGTGCGTGCCCACTTTCGCGGCTCATCCGGACAGGTCGTGTCCGGAAAGGCGTGCAGACTGGCGGCGTGCCCACGACCGCGCCCCGGCTGCTCGCCCTGCTGTCGCTGCTGCAGACCCGCCGCAACTGGCCTGCCGCCCTGCTCGCCGACAGGCTCGGCGTGACCGACCGCACCATGCGGCGTGACGTCGACCGGCTGCGCGAGCTCGGCTACCCGATCACGAGCACGCGCGGGCGCGAGGGCGGCTACCGCCTCGACGCGGGCGCCCGCCTGCCGCCGCTGCTGTTCGACGACGAGCAGGCCGTCGCCCTGACCCTCGCGCTGCGCGCCGCCGCTGCCTCGGGGGCGGGCATCGGGGAGGCGGCCGAACGCGCGCTGCGGACTGTGCGCCAGGTCCTTCCCTCGCGGCTCGCGCACCGGGTCGACGCCGTGCCGGTCACCGTCGTCGCGGGACCGGGTGCCCCGGTGGTGGACCCGGCTGTCCTCACCACGATCGGCGCTGCCGTGCGGGCGCGGGAGGTGCTGCGGTTCGGGTACGTCCGACCGGTGCAGGCAGGAGCTGGCACCGGTGCGACTCCCGACGCCGACGCACCGACCAGGCGCGTCGAGCCGCACCACGTCGTCGCGCGGGCCGGCCGGTGGTTCCTCGTCGCGTGGGACCTCGACGTCGGCGACTGGCGGGTGTTCCGAACCGACCGCGTCCGACCACGCACGCCCGGTGGGGCGCGGTTCGACCCGCGAGAGCTCCCGGGTGGCGACGTCGAGGCGTTCATCGCCGCGCGGTTCCACGGTGCTGCCACGACGGACGGCGCCTGGCCGTGCCGTGGGACGGTCGTCCTCGCCGCCGATGCCCGGGACGTCGCGCCGTTCGTGACGGACGGGGTCGTCGAGGACGCGGGCGGAGGGCGGTGCCGCGTCACGCTGGGGTCCTGGTCGTGGGTCGCGCTCGCCGCAGCCGTTGCGCGGTTCGACGTCGCGGTGCTGCAGGTCGAGCCGCAGGAGCTCGCCGACGCATGCGCCGTGCTGGCGGACCGGTTCGCCCGGGTCGCCGCGACCTCCCACCGCCCGGGAAGGCCGGGCTGATCCCCTGCACGGTCGTGCTCCTCGAACAACGCTGAGGTAGGCGCGGCACCGATCCGCGCCGACGCGACCACCGGTGCGATATCCGCACACCTACCCCCGGACCGCACGCCGGCTACGACCCTTCAGAACGGTGGCGACGGCACGTGGGTGCTGGGTCGTGCGGTGAGGTGGATGGTGGGTTCGTCGGTGCCGGGTCGGACGCGGAAAGCGTGCCCGGTGGGGGTGCGCCAGATGAACTCGCCGGCGGTGGGTTGGTGGACGCGCACGATGCCGGCGGTCTTGAGCCGGTGGTGGGTGCGGCACAGCGGGCCGAGGTTGTGGGCGCAGGTGGTGCCCAGCGGTCGCGATGGTGTGCCGTCGGGTGGTGGGTGGTACTCGATGGTGTGGTCGAGGTCGCAGCGGGTGGCGGGCACCGGGCAGCCGGGTGCGGTGCAGTACTTGTCGCGGTGCCGGACGTGGTCGGCCAGGGCGGCCGGTGGCCGGTAGGTGGTGCGCCCGACGTCCAGGACGGTCCCGGACAGCGGGTCGGTCACCACGCGCTGCCAGGTGGATCCGAGGTCCAGGGCCATCGCCCGGGCCTGCTGGGCGTCGATCGGGCCGTACCCGGCGAGGTCACCGGGTGCGTCGTCGGCGCCCAGGAGCGTGGCCAGGGACACCGTCAGGTGGACCACGGTCCGCGGGGCGGCCTCCCCGACGTCTCGAGGGCGGCCGGCCACGGCGTCCGCCGCAGCGGCAGCCCCGCCGGGCGCGACCTCCGCCGGCACAGCCTGCGCACCCTCGGGCTCCGGAGCGGAGCCGGCAGCCAGCCCGAACGCGTCGTGGTGCTCGTGGGCGCCGTCGCGGTGCGAGGGCAGCACGGTGCCGTCGCCCGCGACCAGGTGCGCCGCACGCCCGAGCACCCGGTCCAGGAGCTCGTCGGCGCGCAGCTGGTCCAGGGTCCGCGGGTCGCCGGCCTGGCGGGACCGGCGGGCCAGGGCGTCGAGCATCCCGTCGAGCCGCACGGCGTCCGCCGCGGGCAGCACGGCCCACAACCCGGCCATGCCGTCCTGCAGGATCCGCGGCCGGGACACGGTCCGCGCGGCGCGGGCGGTGCGGTGCCGGTCGGCGGCGCCCTCGGGGTCGACCCGGTTCAACGCCCGGGCGACGTCGGCGTGGACCTGCCTGACCGACCGGCCCGCGACCCGCGGCAGCACCTCCGCCTCGACCGCGGCCGCGACGTGCGCGGGTTCGTCCCCGGCGCCCTGCACGATCGCCCGCGCCTTGGCCGGCTCGATCCGCCCGTCGGCCAGGGCGGCACCGGTGCCGGCCAGGGCACCGGCGTAGGCGCGGCCCTCGCGGATCAGCAGCTTCGCCTCGCCCGGGGACACCAGCAGCCGCGCGGACAGGTCGGCCGCGGCCAGGTCGGCGTGCACGAACGCGGTGCCCTCGGGCAGCGAACGGCACACCGCCGCCAGGTCCGGGTGCTGCAGGTCCGGGTGCCGGGCCAGCGCCGCCGCGGCGGCGGCCTCGAGGGCGTGCGCACGCGCCGCGACCCGCCGGGCCTGCACGACCACCTCGGGCAGCTCGAACGACGGCAACGCCCCCAGGTCCAGGGCCTCCAGCTCCGCCAGCAGGCCCGGACCCGCCGCCATCGCGTCCCACCGCTCCCCGAGCCCCTCGCCCGTGACCGGCGCACCCGCGACCACCGCAGCACCAGGGCCACGGTCGTCGGGGTCGGGCGCGGCGCGCCCCGGCAGGTCATCAGGCATACGACCACGCTAGGGACCGACACCGCCCCGCCACCGCCCCACCCGAACCAGCCTGGGGACCACGCACGACTTCACACCTGTGGAGGACTCGGCACCCGCCCACCGAGCGCCGACACCGCGTCCACGGCACCCAGCACCGCCCGCGTGAACGCCACGGGCGCCGTCAGCGACACCAGGTGCGTCGCCCCCGGCACGACGACGAGCCGCCCGTCCCGGCACGCGCGCAGGAACCGGCGCTCCTCGCCCCGGAAGTGGTCGTACCGCCCGTTCACCAACCACACCGGCGCCTCGACCCGCGCGAGGTCCTCGACGGGCGTCGCGGCCCGCATGGCGCGCAACACGTCGTCCATCACGTCGAGCGCGAACCCGCCCGCGGCCACGTCCGCCGCCGCGGCCGGCGACAGCACCCGGTCGACCATCCCCTGGTTCAGCCCCGCGCCCGCGTCCGGCAGGCGCGCGATGCCTCGGGCGAGCGCCGCCCACCCGTCGACGAGCGCCACGAGCGGCCGGGTCGAGCACGCGGCGGCCAGGAGCCCCGCGACCTGGTCCGGCCGTCGCGCCGCGTGCGTGATCCCGACGTACCCGCCGAGTGACAACCCGACGACGAGCGCGCGCCCGCCGACGGCGTCCACCCCGTCCGCGACGGCGGCGACCGCCCCGTCGAGCGTGAACCGCTCCCCCCGCCGCTCCCCGTGGCCCGGTAGGTCGACGGCCAGTGCCCGGACCCCGTACGCCCGCAGCGCCTCGACCTGGGCGCGCCACATCGTCCGCGACGTGCGCAGCCCGTGCACGAGCACCACGGGGACGGTCATGCCCGCCACGCTACCCACGCCCCCCGCAGCACGACCCGGCCCGACCCGACCCCGCCCGCCGACGCACGCAGAAGGGCCCGGGCCCCGCGAGCGTCTGCTCGCGCGGCCCGGGCCCTCCCGGTGCTGACGTCAGGTCAGGCCTTGTCGGCCTCGTCCTTGGTGTCGGCGGCCTCGGCCTCGGGGGCGTCGGTCGCGGTCTCCTCGACCGTGGTCTCCTCGGCGGGGGTCTCCTCCGCCGGGGTCTCCTCGGCCTTCGGCGCCGCCTTCTGCGCGGCCTTGGTCGCCTCGCGGACGACGGCCTGCTTCGGGGAGACGGGCTCGAGCACGAGCTCGATCACGGCCATCGGCGCGTTGTCGCCCTTGCGGGGGCCGATCTTCGTGATGCGGGTGTAGCCACCCTGGCGCTCGGCCATCTGCGGGGCGATCTCCACGAAGAGCTCGTGGACGACCGACTTGTCGCGGACGACGGTGAGGACGCGGCGGCGGGCGTGCAGGTCGCCGCGCTTGGCGAACGTCACCAGGCGCTCGGCGAGCGGGCGCAGGCGCTTGGCCTTGGCCTCGGTCGTCGTGATGCGCTTGTGCTCGAACAGCGAGGTGGCCAGGTTGGCCAGGATCAGCCGCTCGTGCGCCGGGCCGCCACCGAGCCGGGGACCCTTGGTGGGCGTAGGCATGTCGTTACTCCTTGGTTCCAGTGATGGGCCGGCGGGTCACGCTCGTGCGCGCGCCCGCCTCCCCGGCATCAGTACTGCTCGTCCTCGGTGAAGTCGCCCTCGTCGCCGTCGTAGTACGCGGCGGCGGTGGGGTCGAAGTCGAGCGGGCTGTCCTTGAGGGACAGGTTGAGCTCGGCCAGCTTCTCCTTGACCTCGGTGATCGACTTCGCACCGAAGTTGCGGATGTCGAGCAGGTCGGCCTCGGAACGCGCCACGAGCTCGCCCACGGTGTGGATGCCCTCGCGCTTGAGGCAGTTGTACGACCGGATGGTCAGCTGCAGGTCCTCGATCGGCAGCGCCAGGTCGGCGGCCAGGGCCGCGTCGGTCGGCGACGGGCCGATCTCGATGCCCTCGGCCTCGACGTTCAGCTCGCGGGCGAGGCCGAACAGCTCGACGAGCGTCTTGCCGGCGGACGCCAGGGCGTCGCGCGGGCTGATCGCCGGCTTGGTCTCGACGTCGACGACGAGCTTGTCGAAGTCGGTGCGCTGCTCGACACGGGTCGCCTCGACCTTGTATGTCACCTTGAGCACCGGCGAGTAGATCGAGTCGACCGGGATGCGGCCGATCTCGGCCTCGAACGACTTGTTCTGGTTGGCCGACACGTAGCCACGGCCGCGCTCGACGGTCAGCTCGATCTCGAGCTTGCCCTTCTCGTTCAGCGTGGCGAGGTGCAGGTCCGTGTTGTGGACCTCCACGCCGGCCGGCGGCACGATGTCCGCCGCGGTCACGTCACCCGCACCCTGCTTGCGCAGGTACATCACGACCGGCTCGTCGTTCTCCGAGGAGACGACGAGGTTCTTGATGTTGAGGATGATCTCGGTGACGTCCTCCTTGACGCCCGGCACCGTGCTGAACTCGTGCAGCACTCCGTCGATCCGGATGCTCGTCACGGCCGCGCCCGGGATGGACGACAGCAGGGTCCGACGCAGGGAGTTGCCGAGCGTGTAGCCGAAGCCGGGCTCGAGCGGCTCGATGGAGAACCGCGAGCGGTACTCCGAGATGACCTCTTCGGTCAGGGTGGGGCGCTGTGCGATGAGCACTTCGGGGTTCCTCTCAGCGTGCGTCCGCCATATGACGCAGCGCAGGTACTCGCTGGGCGGCGCGGGTCTCGGTCCACCCGCGCGACCGGCCGGCACCGCCGCGGGCGGGGGATCGCTCCCCCGCCCGTGGCGGCCCGGCTACGGGTCAGACGCGGCGGCGCTTCGGCGGACGGCAGCCGTTGTGGGCCTGCGGCGTCACGTCCTGGATCGAGCCGACCTCGAGGCCGGCCGCGGTCAGGGAGCGGATCGCGGTCTCGCGACCGGAGCCCGGGCCCTTGACGAAGACGTCGACCTTCTTCATGCCGTGCTCGGCGGCCTTGCGCGCGGCGGCCTCGGCGGCCATGCCCGCGGCGTACGGGGTCGACTTGCGCGAGCCCTTGAAGCCCACGTCGCCGCCCGACGCCCAGGAGATCACGGCGCCGCTGGGGTCCGTGATCGAGATGATCGTGTTGTTGAAGGTGCTCTTGATGTGCGCCTGGCCGTGGGAGACGTTCTTCTTCTCCTTGCGGCGCGGCTTGCGCACGGAACTGCGGGTCTTGGGAGGCATGTGCTCGTTCTCTCTCGCTGCTGGTCGTGAGGTCGGTGCCCCGTCGCGGCGCGGGCGGCTGTCCGTGGACAGGCCCGGCGGGCCGCGGGCGGGTTACTTCCGGCCGGCCTTCTTCTTGCCGGCGACGGTGCGCTTCGGGCCCTTGCGGGTGCGCGCGTTGGTCTTGGTGCGCTGACCACGCACCGGCAGGCCGCGGCGGTGACGCAGGCCCTCGTAGCTGCCGATCTCGACCTTGCGGCGGATGTCCGCGGCGACCTCACGGCGGAGGTCGCCCTCGAGCTTGAAGTTGCCCTCGAGGTAGTCGCGGAGGGTGACGAGCTGGGAGTCGTCCAGGTCCTTGACGCGGAGGTCCGGGCTGATGCCCGTCGCGGCCAGGGTCTGCTGGGCGCGGGTACGGCCGACGCCGTAGATGTAGGTGAGCGCGATCTCGAGCCGCTTCTCGCGGGGGAGGTCGACGCCGACAAGACGTGCCATGTGCCTTTCGGCTCCTTGGACTTCGATCGGAGGTCTGCCGCACCGTCCTCCCGCGGGTCTGCGGGCCCCGGCCTCCGAGCCGGGGGTTCACCGGTGGCGACCCGCCGTGGCGGGTGCGCTGCCGGTTCGGCGATGCGCTGGTGCCGGTCCGTCAGGATCCGGCGGCGGTGCTGCTCAGGTGCGTCCCGAGCGGCAGGGCGTTCAGCCCTGGCGCTGCTTGTGGCGCAGGTTCTCGCAGATCACCTGGACGCGACCGTGCCGGCGGATCACCTTGCACTTGTCGCAGATCTTCTTGACGCTGGGCTTGACCTTCATGGCCTGTTCCTCCGCCGCCGATGCGCCGTGGTCCCTCGCGGGACGCAGGCCGACGGCGATGCTCGTTCGGTCGGTTACTTGTAGCGGTAGACGATGCGCCCGCGGGACAGGTCGTACGGGCTCAGCTCGACCACCACCCGGTCCTCGGGGAGGATCCGGATGTAGTGCTGGCGCATCTTGCCCGAGATGTGGGCGAGCACCTTGTGACCGTTGGTGAGCTCCACGCGGAACATCGCGTTGGGGAGAGCCTCGATCACGCTGCCCTCGATCTCGATGACACCGTCCTTCTTCGCCATGTCCTCCGCTAACTCTTGTCCTGAACTGCCGGTCCACGCCGTCGTCTCCCCCCGGCGGTGCCGACGGGTCCGGTGCGGACGTGGTGGACGTGCCCTGGTCCTGACGTCCGGCGACCGGCCCGCACGCGCGCGACCGCGGTGCGGTCGGCTCGGGCGGGACGTGCGACAGCGCGAGGGCGCACACCCAACGGACGATCATACGCCATCGGACGGCGTCCGAGAAACGCGGTGCGGTCCGTCAAGCGGACGCGCCGGTGCCGGGCACGACGGGGTCAACGCCCGTGGCGCGCGGGTTCTTCCCGCGCGCCACGGGCGCCTCGCCGCCCTCGTCGGGCCCCGTGCCGGCCCCGCCGTCCCGGCCCTCGTCAGGCCCGGTGCCGGCTCCGCCGCCCCGGGGAGGCCACCCGCACCCCACGCGCCGGGTGGCGGCCCTGCGCGAGCGCGATCAGCGCCGCGCCGAGCGCGAGCAGCACGCCGGCCGCGACGAGCGGCCACGCGGCGTCGGAGCCGGTGGTGGCGAGGTCGCCGCCGGGCGCGGTGACGGTCGCGCCGCCGGTGCGCTCGACGGGCTCGCTCCACGCCACGTCCTCGGCCGCGAGCACCTCGAACCGGTAGCCGCGCCCGTCGACGTCCACGGTCGCCGTGTTGGTGACGTCGGCGCCCGCGGCGGTGAGGCCGGTGACGATCCGCACGGTGGCAGACTCCCCCGCCGGCAGCGAGCCGTCGTGGTCGCAGGTGACGACCCGGTCGACGGCGACGCAGGCGAACCCGGTGCCGGAGGCCGACCGGAAGGTCAGGGACCCGGGCAGGGCGTCGACGACGGTGAAGCCGGCGTAGGCGTCCTGGGTGCCGGTGGACATCACGGTGACGTCCCACGTGATGCTGTCCGCGGTCCGCGCGACGGGGACCTTGCGCAGCGCGAGCTGCACGTCGTCCGCGAGGACGAGGCCGAAGTCGAGCGTGGTGTCGGACCCGCCGCCGACGAGGACCTGGGAGGTCGCGGTCCAGGTGGACGAGTCGAGCGCCCGGTCGGCGCCGGTGCCCGCGACGGTCGGCGCGTAGCCGGCCAGGGCGTCGGCGGACGCGAGCCGGTCGATCCGCACGACGTACTCCCCCGGCAGCAGGCCGTCGAAGGCGTACGCGCCGTCGGCGTCGGTGGCCACCGGTCCCACGGCCGCGCCGGAGGCGTCGGTGACCGGGCGCCCGTCGGCGGTCCGCAGCTCGACGACGACGCCGGGGACGCCCGGCTCGCCGGCGCCCTGCAGGCCGTCGAGGTCCTCGTCGAACCAGACGAGGTCGCCGACGGAGACGGGCCGCTCGACGAGGCCCGCGTCCCACGTGTCGTCCACGAACGCGGCGGTGAGGCCGTCCGCGGCGGTGGCGGGGCGCACGCCCCCGGTGCCCGGGCCGACGGTGATCGCCGGGGTGCGGGCGACGCCGGGGGCGGTCTCCTCGACGTCCGAGTCGGCGTCGGCGCGCGGGGCGGCGGCGGAGCGCGGGGTCGTCCAGGTGTAACGGGCGGCGTCGGACGCGCCGAGCTCGAGCTCGACGCGGTACGTGCCCGGCTCGAGCAGGTCGAACCGCCACCGGCCGTCCGCGTCGGTCACCGTGCTGCCGACCTCGACGTCGGACGCGTCGAGCAGCCGGACGGTGACGCCGGGGAACGACGGCTCGCCGGCGTCCTGCACGCCGTCGCGGTCGGTGTCGAGCCACACCCGGTCGCCGAGCGCCCACAGGGGCCGGAAGCCGAAGTCCAGGGTGTCGTCGGCCTCGCCGCCCACGAGCGGGGCGGACGTCGACGCGGAGCCCGTGTCGGAGTCGGTCGCGGGGTCGCCCGACCCGGCGGCGGTGGGCACGTACGGCGCGAGCGCGGCAGCGGAGGTGGCCGCGTCGACCGTCACGGTGTACGACCCGGGCAGCAGGCCGGTGAAGGCGTACGCCCCGTCGGCGTCGGTGGTGGCCGGGCCGACGGGCGCGCCGGCGAGGTCGGTGACCGGGTCGCCCGCGGCGTCCGCGAGCGTGAGCACCACGCCGGGCAGGCCGGGCTCGCCGGCGTCCTGCACGCCGTCGCCGTCGACGTCGACCCACACCCGGTCGCCGACGCGCACGGGCAGCTCGGCGAGGCCGGCGTCCTGGGTCGGGTCCGCGTAGTCGGCGTCGACGCCGGCCCAGACCGGGTCGCCGGCCAGGTCGGACACGGCCGCGAGGGACGCCCCGGGCGCCAGAATGAACGCCGCGGTCCGGCCGACGCGCGCCGTCGCGGCGATCACGGACGAGTCGCCCGCGGCGTCCCCCACGAGCGCGGACGTGAAGGTCCACCGCGCGGCGAGGGCGTCGGGCAGCTCGACCTCGACCCGGTAGCTGCCCGGGTCGAGCGCGTCGAAGACGTACGAGCCGTCGGCGCCGGTGACGGTGGTCGCCAGGACGGCGCCGCCGGCGTCGAGCAGGCGCACGGTCGCGCCCTCGACGGCGGCCTCGCCGGCCCCCTGGCGGCCGTCGCGGTCGGCGTCGAACCACACGCGGTCGCCGACGGCCAGCGGCCGCCACTGCAGGCCCGCGTCGTGCGAGACGTCGACCTGGGTCGCGACGAGGTCCGGGTGGGCGTCCTGCCAGGCCTGCGGCATGGACCCGACGGCGGTGGTCTCGCTGCCGCCGGCGCCGAGCACCACGCCCGCGTCGACGGCGGTGGCCGGCGCGGCCGGGTCGACGACGGCGTCGGAGTCGACGGTGTCGTCGAGGCCCGCGCCCACCCCGGTGTACCGGTACTGCGCGGCGAGCGCGCCGGGCAGCGTGTACGCGAGGTCGTAGGTCCCGGCGGGCAGGCCGTCGACCAGCCACTCGCCGTCCGCGTCGGTCTCCGCGGAGGCGACGTACGTCGTGCTGCCGCCGGAGACGGCGAGCACGTCGACGGTCACGCCGGGGACGCCGGGCTCGACCGCGGTGTCGGCGGACTGCCGGCCGTCGCGGTCGGCGTCGAGCCACACCCGGTCGCCGACGGCGACCAGCGGGTCGGCCCCGACGGCGGCGAGGGCGAACCGGGCGCCGGCCTTGAGCGGGACGGAGGTGACGTCGGACGGCCGCCCGGCGGTGTCGTCGGCCGGCACCCGGAACGCGAAGGAGCTCCAGGTGTCGGCGGCGGCGCGCGCCCCGGACAGCGGGGTGCGCATCGCCCACTGGACGCGGACGGACTCGCCGGAGGAGAACCGGTCGGCGGAGGTGAAGCTCACGACGAACTTCAGGCCGGTCACGCGCGCCGCCTGGGCCGCCGGCACCCGCTGGCCGGGGGTCAGCGCGGTGGCGGACCAGGTCGAGGGCACCGGGTCGAACGCGGCGCTGGCGGCGAGGCCGCCCTGCCGGTAGTCGGCCGTGGTGGTGTAGACGGCGACGGTGGCGCCCGCCGGGAGGCCCGCGGCGGTCACCAGGGTCGGCACGACGCCGTCCCAGACGGGCCGCCACTGGCTGCCGCGGCTGCCGGACGCGGTGCCGTCCATCGCCGGGTAGTCGCCCGTGGTCGGGAGCATGGAGATCATCTCGAGCCGGTCGGTCGCGATCGTCGCGCGGCTGGTGACCTGCACCTGCCACTGCGTGGTCGAGCCGGCCGTGGTCACGACGGAGCACGGGAAGCGGTACCAGTCGCGGTCGTCGGCGCCCGTGCCGCGCGGGGCGCAGTCGGCGGACTGGCCGGCGCGCGCCGGGGTGGTGCGGACGGCGCCCTGGGTGCCGGCGGCGTCGCGGACCCACTCCTCGGAGACGTAGACGTTGGCGCCGCCGATGGTGACGGCCCCGGCGCGGGCGAGGCAGGACGCGGTGGCCGCGTCGTAGCTGCCCGGCGCGCAGGCGGTGCCGCCGTCGTTGCCGGTGGGCGCGGCCTGCACGGGGCGGGTCGCGGACGCGGCGGTGGCCGTGTTCACGATGGACGTCGTCGACAGGTCGGTCGCGATGCGGAGCCAGACCAGGACCTCGACGCCGGCGCCGGGCGCGAGCCGGCTGTCGGCCGGGAACGTCACGGTGAGCAGGCCGTCGCGCTCGGCGACGTCGGGGTCGCCGAGCGGGTTCGCGCCGCCGCCGGCGGCCTGGACGACCACCGGGGCCTGGCCCTCGGGCGCGGCGCCGTAGACCAGCGAGCCGTCCTCGGGCAGGCGGTCGGTGACGACCAGGCCGGTGAGGTCGGCGGCGTTCGTGCCGCTCGCCGTGTTGGTGACGGCGATCCGGTACCGGACGAGGTCGCCGGGTGCGCGGGACGCGGCGTCGAGCTCGGCCTTCTGCACGCGGATCGTTGCGGCACCCGCGTGCACGGTGGTGCCGACGGGTCCGGCGGTCTGCGCCTGCGAGCCGAGGTCGGCGCGCAGGGCCTGGGCGGTCACGGAGTTGCTGATCGTGCCGCGGGCGCTCTCGCCCGGGTTCGCGGTCAGCTCGGCCCGGCCCTGGTACCGCCAGCCGTCCGCGCCGACGGCGCTGGGCAGGCCGCCGGTGCGGAGCTCCTCGCGGAGGGTGCCGGCGAGCACGACGCGGCCGTAGCCCTGGCCGGGGGCGGGGATCGTCGAGCCGTCGGTGTCGAGGAACCGCACGCGGACGCCGATGACGTCCGCCGCCTGGACGCCGTGCTGCGGCGCGAGGGCGGCGAGGTCGAACGTCCCCGTCGGCACCACGGCGCCCCAGGCCTGCCAGTCCTGCGTCCCGGCGTAGCTGCCGTCGGCGGCGACGTCGAGGTCGGCGCCGGCGACGAGGACCTCGAGCTCGGCGCGCTCGACCCCGGACGGCACGGACTGCACGGCCACCGTCCGGAGGCCGACCGCGTTGAAGAACCGCGGGTCCGCGTCGGTGAGCAGCAGCTGGTCGGCCGGGGTGAGGCCGAAGTTCTGCACGGACAGCGTGCTGGTGACCGCCGGCGTCGCGGCGTCGCGCTGCACGTCGACGGGCGAGACGGTCACGGTCGGGAACGCCTCGAGCTGGGCGCCCCGGAGGGTGACGGCGTCGTGGGCGGTGCCGGAGGCGGTGCCCGGCGCGCAGGTGGGGGTGCGGGACATGCCGCGGGTCTCGTCCGCGCAGACGCGCGCGTCGGTGACGCGGGCCTCGGCGACGTTGGCGATCGTGACCTCCTCGCCCTGCCCGGAGACCGCGCTCGCCTCGGGGACGTCGCCGGAGACCCGGTTGTGCGCCAGCAGGCGGGTGCCGAGCACCAGGCGGGCCTGGTTCGTCCAGGCGATGCGGCCGGTGTAGCGCACCTGCACGCCGACGACGGCGGCCAGCGCGGCCTCGTCCGCGTCGAGCAGGTCGGCCCGCGGGACGGTCCGGTGGGTCACGGCGCCGTCGGCCGCCCGCTCGTACACGACGATCTCGACGGCGGAGGCGCCGGGCAGGGCGGACGCGTCGGTGAGCTCGCGGACGTCGGTGACCGCGAAGGCGGCGAACGGGGCGTCGGCGTCGATCGAGGTGGCGGTGTCGATGCCGCGCGGCTCGGTCAGGACGAGCTGGTCGACCCGGGTGCCGGAGGCGCTGGCGGCGGTGGCCGTCAGGGTCGCGGTCGGCCACGCGGAGTCGGGCGCGGCCGACGGGTCGACGGGCAGCGCGAGGTCGTGCAGGTTGCTGCTGCCGGTCAGCGGGCTGCCGTTGGCGTCCCGGAGCCAGGTCTTGGTGGCGGTAGCGCCGAGCGAGGCGGGCTGCACGGTCACGGTGCGCTCGCCGACCGGGTTCACCGGGCCGCCGAGGTCCACGGCCGAGCCGTCGGAGGACGCGGTCCCGGTCACGGCGCCGGAGTTCTCGACGGCGCCGGGCGCGGAGCCGGTGTAGGTGTACGCGTCGTTGACCGGCTCCCCCGTCGCGCGGGAGGTGTCCCGCAGCGCGAAGGTGAGCGCGACCTTGCGCGCGGGTGCGTCGGTCGTCGCGACGGCGCCCGTGGTCAGCGTGCCGAGCAGGCCGCGGCGCCAGTCGGACGCGGCGAGCGCCTGCCGCTCCGCGTCCGGGCGCGCGGCGTACACGAGCTGCACGCCGCCGATCCGGGCCCGCAGGCTGTCCGACTGCACGGCCACGCCCGGGAACGAGCCGGCGTACGGGAACGCGCCCTGCGCGGCGGCCCCGCCGAACGCGACGTCGGAGCGGGCCGCCGCGGGGTTCGTGCGGTCGGCCCAGGCGGAGCCGGTCCACACGCGGGTCGCCAGCGACTCCCAGCGATCGTCCACGACGTCGAACACCCGCACGTCGGTGACCCGGTCGAACACGAGGTACGGGTCGTAGACGCCCGAGGCGGCCGTGCCCGAGGTGATCGGCTGGACGCCCTGGAGGTCGAAGGTGTCGTAGAAGCTGCCGGCAGATCCCGTCGCCGGGTCCTGCTGCGAGCCCGCACCGTTCGCGTCGGTGACCGTCACGCTCGACAGGTCCTCGCCGCCCGTGCCCCAGGTCAGCGTCGCGGTGGTGGCGTCGCCGTTGCCCTCGGTCCGGTCGCGGTTGTCCATCGTCTTGACCAGCGCGGGGTAGCCGCCCGTGCCGGTGCCGCCGAGCATCTGCACCGTGTCGGAGACGCGGCGGACCGCGCTGGTGACGACGAAGCCCTCGATGGCCGCGGAGGAGGTGATCTGGGCGACGTTCGTGCGGTCGGCGCCGTCCGCCCAGGTCCCGGTGGTCACGCCGGACCGGAGGGCGAAGGTGATCCGGACGCGCGCGCGGTCGCCGTTGGCGAACGTCCCGCCCCCGGGACGCGTGACGACGACGCGGACGCCGCGCCAGGCGGAGGTGTCGCCGAGCGCGGCGGTGGAGCCGGTGTAGTCGACCCACTGGCCGTCCACGGTGGCGTACTGCAGCTGAGCGGACCCGCCCGCGGGCACGGTGGCGTCGACCGAGGTGGGCGCGAACGCGGTCCACCACGCGGCGCCGGAGGTGCCGCCGGTGGCGGCGGTGCGCGACGCGGCGCTGTCCTCGAGGGTCAGCGTGTCGGGCAGGTGCCCGCTCCCCCCGCTCAGCGGTCGGGCGGTCGCCTCCAGCACGGCGTTGACGGTCGCGCCCGCGGCGCGGGTGACGTACGGCTCGGCGACGTACTTGGTGCCGGCGACGTCGACGGTCGGGACGGCGACGGACACGGTGGCCGCGGTGACGGGGCGGTTGCCGCTCGCCTGGGTGCGCGGCGTGACGGCGGAGGTGTCGGTGCCGAGCCGGGTGGTGGCGACGGTGTGCACGGCGTACGTCGCCGCCGTGCTCGAGGTCGCGGTCCGAGCGAGGTACGGCAGGGTGACCGAGGCGCCCATCGGGACCGCGGAGCCGGTGCCGTGCACGGTGACGCGGAAGCCGGTGACCTCGGACCAGGACGTGAGGCCGAACGCCGCCGGGTCGGTCGGGACGGCGGGCGCCGTCGCGTCGAGGTCGACGGTGTGCTCGGTCCCGCCGGCGAGCACGGTCAGCTCGAGGCGGGCGGGGCCGGTGAGGCCCTGCACCGCGACTCCCGAGCCGTCCGCGCTGTCGGTGGCGCCGGGGGCGGTGCCGCGCGCGGCACCGAAGCCCGCGAAGGACAGGCCGGAGCCGAACGGGTTCGCCAGGGCCGGGAGGTCGGGGTCGAGCGCCGCGTTCGTGGCGGAGACCTGCGCCGCGGTGGCCGGGACCTCGACGACGAGGGCGTCCACGGCGCGGCGCGACCAGTTGGTGCCGGCCGCGGTGCCGCGGACGAAGCCGCCGCCGTACACCGGGGTGCTCAGGCCGACGAGCGCGGTCGCGGAACCCGCGTAGGCGCGCGGGTCGTAGATGCGGAAGCCCCGCGTGTCGGTGGTGGTGGCGGAGGGGGCCGCGCCGCGCACGGCCCGCGTGGTCGCGGTGCCGGTCACGGTGAGCGTGTTCATGTCGGAGGCGGCGGAGAAGGTCGCGGCGCCCGCGGTGACGTAGTCGGCCTTGGCGCCGGTCCGCGCGACGGGCGTCGCGTCCTGGCTGAGGTGCTCGCGCACGTCGACCCGCAGCGTGGCGGGCGAGCCGGAGGCGACGAGGCCCCCGGTCGCCGCGGCGAACACGACCTGCAGGCCGGTGAGGCGGGACCGCGTGGTCGCGTCGAGCTCGGCGAGGAGGTCCGCCGCGGCGTCCGCCCCCGTCGCGGACCCGATCGTGACCCGCACGGGGCTGCCCGAGCCCGTCCAGGTCCACCCCGTGACGGTGGCGGTCGAGGCGCCGGCGGGCCAGGTCGTGATCGCGAGGCCGGTCAGGTCGGTGAGCATCCCGACGGTGCCGGCCGCGGGCGCGTTCGCGGGGTTGCTGCCACCCCAGGTGAGCGTGAGGCTCTCGGCCGGGTCGCCGGTGAGGGCGCCGGCGACGGTCGCGCTGTTCGTCGGGGTCTCGGCGCCGTCCTCGACGCCCGAGAGCCAGCCCTCGCGGGACCAGGTGACCTGCGTGCTGGTCGCCAGGTTGACCGGGAAGTCGCCCGTGATCCGGACCCGGCCCTGCGTGCCGACGCCGCCCGTGGCCGACGGCGTGGCGGTGATGGTCCCGGTCTGCGTGCCGCCCCCGTTCGGCGTGACCAGCCGGGTCGACAGGCGCAGGTCCCCGCTGACGCCCGACTGCAGGCCGGTGAGGCCGTCCGAGGTGGTGCTGGTGAAGCGCACGGAGAACGCGGCTGCCGCGGCGTAGTCCGCGGTCGCGGTGCCGCCGACGGCGTCGGCCCAGTACTGCACGGTCGCGCCGAGGCCGGAGACGTCGAGCGCCTGCGTCAGGCGGAGCGCGTCGAGCGCCACGTCCATCGTCGCGTGCTCGCAGGACGACTCGTCGCCGGCGCACCGGTAGCCGAGGGTGCTGCTGACCGTGCCCGCCGCGGGGCTCGCGGTGTACGCCGCGTCGAACCCGTACTCGGGGTCGGTGGGCGGGGCCGCCTGCGCCGTGGCGCCGGAGGTCACCGAGAAGCCGGTGACGGTGAGCACCGGGTCGGCCGCGGCGACGGCCGCGGGGGCGGTGGTCGCCACCACGAGAGGGGCGAGCAGCGCCGCGACGACGGCCAGCACGGCAGGTCGGCGGAGGCGGAGGCGGAGCGAGGCAGGCATGCGCGGCTTTCGGGGGGCAGGCACGAGCGCGCGACGACCGGGCGTCGCACGAGGGGGGACGCCCTACCTTCGGCGGCCACCTGACCCGTCATGAGTCCGCTATGGGGTGAAAGCACCCCTCTGACCTGGTCTGTCCGCTTTGGGGTGAGGTGCTAGCACCCGCCCGGGGGACCGGATTCACCCGCCCGGGGAGCGGGCCGGCGCGCCGGGGTGACGCCCCGGGACGCCGAGACCCACCGTCCCCGCGTCGGGGAGGTGGGTCTCGGGAGGGGCCGGTCGGGCGCGTGCCCGCGGCCGGCGTCAGCCCAGCGGGGCGACGGTCACGCCGCGCGCGGCCAGCTCGGCCGCGCCGCCGTCGACGGCCGTGAGCACCCAGATGCCGCCGTCGTGCAGGGCGACCGAGTGCTCCCAGTGCGCCGCGCGGGCGCCGTCGGCCGTGACGACCGTCCAGTCGTCGTCGAGCACCTCGGTCGCGTGGCCACCCCGGGTGATCATCGGCTCGACGGCCAGGCACATCCCGGCGCGCAGCTTCGGGCCGCGGTCGCGGGACCGGTAGTTCAGCACGTCCGGCGGCTGGTGCATCGCGGAGCCGATGCCGTGCCCGACGTAGTCCTGCACGATGCCGAACGGCACGCCGCCGTTGACCGAGGCGTCCGCCGCCGCGACGGCGTCCTCGACCGCGTCGCCCACGACCGCGAGCCGGTCGGCGATCCCGCCGCCCTCGCCGGCGAGCGCGGCGATGCCGTCCCACATGCAGCGCTCGGTCAGGTCCGCCAGGGCCTGGTCGGCAGGGTCGGCCTCGGGCAGCACGAGGGTGAGCGCCGAGTCGCCGTGCCAGCCCTCGACGATCGCGCCGCAGTCGATCGACACCACGTCGCCCGGCTGCAGCACGCGGCCGGACGGGATGCCGTGCACGACCTCGTCGTTGACCGACACGCAGATGGTCGCCGGGTAGTCGTAGTACCCGAGGAACGACGGCAGGGCGCCGGCGTCCGTGATCACCGCGGCGGCGACGGCGTCCAGGTCGGCGGTCGTGGCGCCCGGCACGGCGGCCGCGCGGGCCGCCGCCAGGGCGTCCGCGACCACGAGCCCGGCGCGCCGCATGAGCAGCACCTGGTCGGGCGTCTTGAGCTCGATCTTCTCGCGTCCGAACACGACTCCCCCGCCGGTCAGCCGACCTGCGAGGCGAGGGCCGCGAGCAGCCGCTCGGTGACCTCGTCGACCTCGCCGATGCCGTCCACGCGGACCAGCAGGTCGCGCTCGGCGTACAGGCCCGAAACGGGGGCGGTCTGCTCGGCGTAGACGTCCAGGCGGCGACGGATCACCGGCTCGGTGTCGTCCGCGCGCCCCTCGATCTCGGCGCGCTTCAGCAGCCGCTCGACGACGACGTTCGCGTCCGCGGTGATCTCGAGCGCGGCGTCCAGGGCGCGGCCGTCGGCCTCGAGGATCGCGTCGAGCTCGCCGACCTGCGCCGTGTTGCGCGGGTAGCCGTCGAGCAGGAAGCCCTGCACGGCGTCCGGCTGCGCGAGCCGGTCGCGCACCATCGCGTTCGTGACCTCGTCCGGGACGAGCTCGCCGCGCGCGGTGTACTCCTGCGCGGTGCGGCCGAGCTCGGTGCCGCCCTTGATGTTGGCGCGGAAGATGTCGCCGGTCGAGATCGCCGGGACGCCGAGCCGCTCGGCCAGGCGCGCGGCCTGGGTGCCCTTGCCGGCCCCGGGAGGGCCGAGCAGGACGAGGCGGGCGGTGGAGCCGGAGTCGTGGCTCATCGGAGGAACCCTTCGTAGTGGCGCTGCTCGAGCTGCGACTGGATCTGCTTCACCGTCTCGAGGCCGACGCCCACGACGATGAGGATCGACGAGCCGCCGAACGGGATGTTCGTGCCGACGCCCAGGACGATGAACGCGATCGTCGGGATCAGCGCGACCAGCGCGAGGTACAGGGACCCGGGCGCCGTGATGCGGGTGATCACGTAGTCCAGGTACTCGGCCGTGGGGCGGCCGGCGCGGATGCCGGGGATGAACCCGCCGTACCGCTTCATGTTGTCCGCGACCTCGTCCGGGTTGAACGTGATCGCCGTGTAGAAGTAGCAGAAGAAGATGATCAGCAGGACGTACAGCGCGATGTGCAGCGGCGCGTCCGTGGCGGCGAGGTTGTTCGCGACCCACTGCTTCCAGCCGGCGGTCTGGTCGCCGAAGCCGGCGAGCAGGGCGGGGACCTGGAGCAGGGACGACGCGAAGATCACCGGGATGACGCCGGCCATGTTGATCTTGATCGGGATGTACGTGGAGGACCCGCCGTAGGTGCGGCGCCCGACCATGCGCTTGGCGTACTGCACCGGGATCCGGCGCTGGGACTGCTCGACGAAGACGACCAGCGCGATGACCAGGACGATGATCGCCATGATCACCAGGAACGCGCCGATGCCGCCGGAGCCGCCCGCGATCGACCACATGGCGCCGGGGAAGGACGCGGCGATCGAGGTGAAGATGAGCAGGGACATGCCGTTGCCGACGCCACGCTCGGTGATGAGCTCGCCCAGCCACATGATGAGGCCGGTACCGGCGGTCATCGTGATGATCATGAGCAGCGTCGTCACGATGCTGTCGTCCGGGATCACGTCGACGGAGCAGCCCTGGAAGAGCTGGCCGTTGCGCGCCGTGATGATGACCGTCGTCGACTGCAGGACCGCCAGGCCGATGGTCAGGTACCGCGTGTACTGCGTGAGCTTCGCGGTGCCCGACTGGCCCTCCTTGTGCAGGGCCTCGAACCGCGGGATGACCACGCGGAGCAGCTGGATGATGATGCTCGCGGTGATGTACGGCATGATCCCGAGCGCGAACACCGACAGCTGCAGCAGCGCACCGCCGCTGAACAGGTTCACCAGGCCGAGCAGCGTGTTCGACTCGCCCTGGTCGATGCAGATCTGCACGTTCGGGTAGGACACGCCCGGCGTCGGCAGGAACGAGCCGATGCGGAAGACCACCATGATGCCGATGGTGAACAGCAGCTTGCGCCGCAGGTCGGGTGTCCTGAACGCCCGCACGAATGCGCTGAGCACGTGTCCTCCTGCTCCGCCGAAGCGGGATGTCGTCGAGGCGTCCGGCACGCCGCGCGCCGGTCCGTCGTCGGGTCGGGCGCACCGCGGCGCCCGACGCCCTGCCGAACCCTAACGGACTTCCGTCCCTGGGTGGGCATCGCCCCACGGCCGTGCGGCCGTGGCGGCGGCGGGGTCACGGGCCGCGACGGGCCCGGTCCCCCGGGGAAAGCCGAACGGGGCCGGCGGGGCGTGGAGCCCTCGCCGACCCCGTTCGTCTGGGATCAGTCCTGCGCGACGCTGCCGCCGGCGGCCAGGATCTTCTCCTTGGCCGAACCGGAGTACGCGTCGACGGCCACGGCCACCTTCACCGTGAGCTCGCCGGTGCCGAGCACCTTGACGGGCTGGCCCTTGCGGACCGCGCCCTTCGCGACCAGGTCCGCCACCGTGACGTCGCCGCCGTCGGGGTAGAGCGCCGACAGCTTGTCCAGGTTCACGACCTGGTACTCGACCCGGAACGGGTTCTTGAAGCCGCGGAGCTTGGGCAGCCGCATGTGCAGCGGCATCTGCCCGCCCTCGAAGCGCTCCGGCACCTGGTACCGGGCCTTGGTGCCCTTGGTACCGCGACCGGCGGTCTTGCCCTTGGACGCCTCACCACGACCCACGCGGGTCTTGGCGGTCTTGGCACCCGGGGCCGGACGCAGGTGGTGCACCTTGAGCGTGCCGCCGGCACCCTCGGTCGCCTGCGCCTCGGCCTTGGGGGCCTTGGCGGCGGCGGCCTTGGGGGCCTTCGCCTTCGCAGCCGGCTTCTCCTCGGCAGCCGCCTCGGCCTCGGCCTTCGCCTTGGTCGTGCGGGCCGGGGCCTTGCGGGCCGGCTTCTCGGCGGCGGACGACTCGGTCGCCGTCGCCTTCTTGGCGCGCGTGGCCTTCGGAGCCGCGGCAGCGGTCTCCTCGACCTTCTCGGTGTCCTTCTCCGCCATCGTCACTCCACCTCCTCGACCGCGACCAGGTGCGTCACCGTCTTGACCATGCCGCGGATCTCAGGACGGTCCTCCTTGACGACGACGTCGCCGATCCGCTTGAGGCCCAGGGTGCGCAGCGTGTCGCGCTGGTTCTGCTTGCCGCCGATGGCGGACTTCGTCTGGGTCACCTTGAGGCGGGCCATCAGGCACCCACCTTCTCCGTCTTGGCCGCACGACCCGCCGCCTGCGCCTTGAGCAGCGGCGCCGGGGCGACGTGCTCGAGCGGCAGGCCACGGCGCGCCGCCACGGCGGCCGGCTCCTCGAGACCCTTCAGCGCCGCGACCGTGGCGTGCACGATGTTGATGGCGTTGGAGGAGCCGAGGGACTTGGACAGGATGTCGTGGACGCCGGCGCACTCGAGCACCGCGCGCACCGGACCACCGGCGATCACGCCGGTACCCGGGGACGCGGGACGCAGGAAGACGACACCGGCGGCGGCCTCACCCTGGATGGGGTGGGTGATGGTGCCCTGGATGCGGGGGACGCGGAAGAAGTTCTTCTTCGCCTCCTCGACACCCTTGGCGATCGCCGCGGGCACCTCCTTGGCCTTGCCGTAGCCGACACCGACCGTGCCGTCGCCGTCGCCGACGACCACCAGGGCGGTGAAGCTGAACCGGCGACCACCCTTGACGACCTTGGCCACGCGGTTGATCGACACGACGCGCTCGAGGAACGCGCTCTTCTCGGCGGCGTCGCCCCGGCGGCCGTCGCGACGACCGCCGTCGCGGCGGTCACCGCCACCCTGGCCCTGGGGAGCGCCCGTGTTGCTGCGCTGAGGAGCAGCCATCAGTGGATCCTCTTCTTCGATGCGGGAATGGTCGTCGTCACAGCGCCAGACCGCCCTCGCGGGCGGCGTCGGCCACTGCGGCCACACGCCCGTGGTACTTGTTGCCGCCGCGGTCGAAGACCACCGCGTCGATGCCGGCCGCCTTGGCGCGCTCGGCGATCAGCTCGCCGACGCGACGGGCCTTGGCCGTCTTGTCGCCCTCGGCGGCACGCAGGTCCACCTCGAGGGTCGAGGCGGAGACCAGGGTGCGGCCCACGGCGTCGTCGACGACCTGCGCGACGAGGTTGCGGTTCGACCGGGTGACGACCAGGCGGGGACGCGCGGCGGTGCCGGCGACCTTCTTGCGCAGCCGCAGGTGGCGGCGGCGACGGGCCTTGAACTTGCCCTTACCGATGATGCTGATCGCCATGGCTCACTTACCAGCCTTTCCGACCTTGCGGCGGACGTTCTCGCCCGCGTAGCGCACGCCCTTGCCCTTGTACGGCTCGGGCTTGCGGATCTTGCGGATGTTCGCGGCGACCTCGCCCACCTGCTGCTTGTCGATGCCCGAGACCGAGAACTTGGTCGGGGACTCGACGGCGAAGGTGATGCCGGCGGGCGGCGTCACGGACACCGGGTGGCTGAAGCCGAGCGCGAACTCGAGCGCGTCACCCTTGGCCGACACGCGGTAACCGGTGCCGACGATCTCCAGCTTCTTCTCGTAGCCGGCGGTGACGCCGGTGACAAGGTTCGCCAGGAGGGTGCGCGTGAGGCCGTGCAGCGACCGCGAGAGGCGCTCGTCGTTCGGACGGGTGACCACGAGGGCCCCCTCGTCGTCGCGGGCGACCTCGATGGGCGACGCGACCGTGTGCGTGAGGGTGCCCTTGGGGCCCTTCACCGTCACGACGGCGCCGTTGATGGAAACATCCACGCCGGCCGGGACCGAAACGGGGATTCTGCCGATACGAGACATTGGCTAGCTCCTTTCCGTCTCGGACTTACCAGACGTAGGCGAGGACTTCCCCACCCACGCCCTTCTTGGCGGCCTGCTTGTCCGTCAGGAGACCGGAGGACGTGGACAGGATCGCCACGCCCAGGCCACCGAGGACCTTCGGCAGGTTGGTCGACTTCGCGTACACCCGGAGGCCGGGCTTCGACACGCGCTTGATGCCGGCGAGCGCACGCTCGCGGCTCGGGCCGTACTTCAGCTCGACCACGAGGTTCTTGCCCACGCGGGCGTCCTCGGTGGTCCAGCCGGAGATGTAGCCCTCGGCCTGCAGGATCTCCGCGATGTGCGACTTCAGCTTCGAGTACGGGATGGTCACCGTGTCGTGGTGCGCCGAGTTCGCGTTGCGCAGACGCGTCAGGAAGTCTGCGATCGGGTCGGTCATCGTCATGGGGGCTATCGCCCTTCCTCGCCGTGGTTTCCGCGGCGGCCGCCCGTGGGGGCGGCGCGCCGCGGACCTGCGACGTCGTTGTTTACCAGCTGCTCTTGGTCACACCGGGGAGCTGGCCCGCGTGGGCCATCTCGCGCACGCAGATCCGGCACAGGCCGAACTTGCGGTACACGGAGTGCGGACGCCCGCAGCGCTGGCACCGGGTGTAGGCCCGCACGGCGAACTTCTGCTTGCCCGCGGCCTTGTTGATCAGGGCGGTCTTCGCCATGTCAGTTCTCCTCCTTGAACGGGAAGCCCAGGTGCTTGAGCAGCGCCCGGCCCTCCGCGTCCGTGGTCGCGGTGGTGACCACCGTGATGTCCATGCCCCGGACCCGGTCGATCTTGTCCTGGTTGATCTCGTGGAACATCGACTGCTCGGTCAGACCGAAGGTGTAGTTGCCGTGGCCGTCGAACTGCTTCGGCGACAGCCCGCGGAAGTCGCGGATGCGCGGCAGCGCGGTCGACAGCAGGCGGTCCAGGAACTCCCAGGCACGGTCGCCGCGCAGCGTGACGTGCGCGCCGATCGGCATGCCCTCGCGCAGCTTGAACTGCGCGATGGACTTGCGGGCCTTGGTGACCTGCGGCTTCTGACCCGTGATCTGCTGGAGGTCGCGGATGGCGCCCTCGATCAGCTTCGAGTCCTTGGCCGCGTCGCCGACACCCATGTTCACGACGACCTTCACCAGGCGCGCGACCTGGTTCACGTTCTCGTGGGAGAACTCCTCACGGAGCGCCGTGCGGATGGCGTCGTTGTACCGGACCTTCAGGCGCGGGACCGGGTAGGCGCGCGTCGTCTCGTCGGTGGCGGTCATCAGATGTCCTTACCGGAGCGCTTGGCGACGCGGACCCGAACGGTGCGGGTCCGGCCGTCGCGCTCGACCTGCTCGGTGCGGTAGCCGACCCGGGTACCACGCTTGGTCTCGGGGTCGACCAGCATCACGTTGCTGATGTGGATGGGGGCCTCGACCGTCTCGATGCCACCGGTGCGGGAGCCGCGCTGGCTCTGGCCGACCTTGGTGTGCTTCGTGATGCGGTGGATGCCCTCGACGAGCACGCGGTCGCGGTCCGTGAGGACCTCGAGGACGCGCCCCTGCTTGCCCCGGTCCTTGCGGGAGCCGGAGATGACGACCACGAGGTCGCCCTTCTTGATCTTCGCCATGTCAGAGCACCTCCGGCGCCAGCGAGATGATCTTCATGAACTTCTTGTCGCGCAGCTCGCGGCCCACCGGGCCGAAGATGCGCGTACCACGGGGCTCACCGTCGTTCTTGAGGATCACCGCGGCGTTCTCGTCGAACTTGATGTACGAGCCGTCCACGCGCCGGCGCTCCTTGCGGGTGCGCACGACGACCGCCTTGACGACGTCGCCCTTCTTGACGTTGCCGCCCGGGATCGCGTCCTTGACGGTGGCGACGATCACGTCACCGATACCGGCGTAGCGACGGCCCGAACCACCGAGAACGCGGATGCAGAGGATCTCCTTCGCACCCGTGTTGTCGGCGACCCGAAGTCGCGACTCCTGCTGAATCATCTATCGAACTCCTGTCGTCTGCCGGTTCTCGCACACGGCGAGCCTGGCCGAACGGATAGTGGACAAGAAGGCGCGAGCCTTACTTCGCCTTCTCGAGGATCTCCACCAGACGCCACCGCTTGGTGGCGGAGAGCGGGCGGGTCTCCATGATGAGGACCAGGTCACCGACGCCGGCCGAGCTGGCCTCGTCGTGCGCCTTGACCTTGCTGGTCCGCCGGATGACCTTGCCGTAGAGCGGGTGCTTGACCCGGTCCTCGACCTCGACCACGACGGTCTTGTCCATCTTGTCGCTGACCACGTAGCCGCGCCGCGTCTTGCGGTAGGGACGCTGGGTCCCCGTAGCGGTGGTGGTCTCGTTGGTGTTCTCGCTCATCGAGTCCTCACTCGCTCGCGCTGGGCGCGGTCCGGATGCCGAGCTCGCGCTCGCGCAGGATCGTGTAGATCCGGGCGATGTCGCGACGCACGGCCTTGAGGCGGCCGTGGCTCTCGAGCTGACCGGTGGCCGACTGGAAGCGCAGGTTGAACAGCTCCTCCTTGGCCTTCTTCAGCTCGGCCACGAGGCGCTCGTCGTCGAAGGCGTCCAGCTCGGTGGGAGCCAGGTCCTTGGTGCCGATAGCCATCAGTTACCACCCTCGCGAACCACGAAACGGGTCTTCATCGGGAGCTTGTGCTGCGCGCGGCGCATGGCCTCGCGAGCCAGCGGCTCCGGGACGCCGGCGAGCTCGAACATCACTCGGCCGGGCTTGACGTTGGCGATCCACCACTCCGGCGAACCCTTACCGGAACCCATGCGGGTCTCGGCGGGCTTCTTCGTGAGCGGACGGTCCGGGTAGATGTTGATCCAGACCTTGCCGCCACGCTTGATGTGGCGGGTCATCGCGATACGAGCAGCCTCGATCTGGCGGTTCGTGACGTAGGCCGGCTCCAGAGCCTGGATGCCGAACTCGCCGAACGAGATCGCGGTGCCACCGGTCGCGGCGCCGGAGCGCCCCGGGTGGTGCTGCTTGCGGTGCTTCAGCCTGCGCGGGATCAGCACGGCTCAGGCCTCCGTTCCGGTCTCAGGAGCGGTCGTCGCCTCGGCGGCCGGAGCAGCGGTGGCCTCGGCCGCGGGGGCCTCGGTCCGCTCGTTCCGGCGGCCGCCGCCACGCGGGCCACGGTCGCCGCCGCGGTCGCCACGGTCCCCACGGGGGCCGCGGGACTGGCGCGGGGCCTGCGTGGCCTGCTCGCGGGCGAAGTCGCGCTCGGTCATGTCGCCCTTGTAGACCCAGACCTTCACGCCGATGCGGCCGAAGGTCGTGCGGGCCTCGAAGAAGCCGTAGTCGATGTTCGCGCGGAGCGTGTGCAGCGGCACCCGGCCCTCGCGGTAGAACTCCGTGCGGCTCATCTCCGCACCGCCGAGGCGGCCGGAGACCTGCACGCGGATGCCCTTGGCGCCGGCGCGCTGCGCGGACTGCATGCCCTTGCGCATCGCACGACGGAAGGACACGCGGCTCGCCAGCTGCTCGGCGATGCCCTGCGCGACCAGCTGCGCCTCGATCTCGGCGTTCTTGACCTCGAGGATGTTGAGCTGCACCTGCTTGCCGGTGAGCTTCTCGAGCTCACCGCGGATGCGGTCCGCCTCGGCGCCGCGGCGGCCGATGACGATGCCCGGGCGCGCGGTGTGGATGTCGACGCGGACGCGGTCACGCGTGCGCTCGATCTCCACCTTCGCGATGCCCGCGCGCTCCAGACCCGTGCTCATGAGCTTGCGGATCTGCACGTCCTCGCGGACGTAGTCGCGGTACCGCTGACCCGGCTTGGTCGAGTCGGCGAACCACCGCGAGCGGTGGTCGGTCGTGATGCCCAGGCGGTACCCGAGCGGGTTGACCTTCTGTCCCACTGTCAGGCCCTTCCCTTCGTCTCACGCTCGGCGACGACCACGGTGATGTGGCTCGTGCGCTTGAGGATCTGGCTCGCGCGGCCCTGCGCCCGGGGGCGGAACCGCTTCAGCGTCGGACCCTCGTCCACGAACGCCTCGGCCACGTAGAGGTTGCCCTCGTCGAAGCGCTCACCGGCGCGCTTGGCGCCCTCGCGGGCGTTCGCGATCGCCGACTCGACGACCTTGAGGACCGTCTCACCAGCGGCCTGCGGCGCGAACTTCAGCGTCGACACGGCCTCGCCGGCCTGCTTGCCACGGATGAGGTCCACGACGCGCCGGGCCTTCTGGGGCGTGACGCGGACGAACCGCGCCTTCGCCTTGGCTTCCATTGCTGTCCTGCCTTCTGTCTCTGCCGTCAGGGCAGTCGCTCAGCTGACCCGGGGGTCAGCGGCGACGGCCCTTCCGGTCGTCCTTCTCGTGGCCGCGGAACGTGCGCGTCGGGGCGAACTCGCCGAGCTTGTGCCCGACCATCGACTCCGTCACGAACACCGGCGTGTGCTTGCGGCCGTCGTGCACCGCGAACGTGTGGCCCAGGAAGTCCGGGGTGATCATCGAACGACGCGACCACGTCTTGATGACGTTCTTGGTGCCGGCGGCGTTCTGAACGTCGACCTTCTTCTGCAGGTGCCCGTCGACGAAGGGCCCCTTCTTCAGGCTGCGAGGCATGTCTCCCGGCTCCCTATCAGCGCTTCTTGCCGGTGCGGCGGCGACGGACGATGAGCTTGTCGCTCGGCTTGTTCGGACGACGCGTGCGGCCCTCCGGCTGGCCCCAGGGGCTCACCGGGTGACGACCACCGGACGTCTTGCCCTCACCACCACCGTGCGGGTGGTCGATCGGGTTCATCGCGACACCGCGGACCGAGGGGCGCTTGCCCTTCCAGCGCATGCGGCCGGCCTTGCCCCAGTTGATGTTCGACTGCTCGGCGTTGCCCACCTCGCCGACCGTGGCGCGGCAGCGCAGGTCGACGTTGCGGATCTCGCCGGACGGCATGCGGAGCTGCGCGTACGGCCCGTCCTTCGCGACCAGCTGCACCGAGGCACCCGCGGAGCGGGCGATCTTGGCGCCGCCACCGGGCTTGAGCTCGATGGCGTGGATCGTGGTACCGGTCGGGATGTTGCGCAGCGGCAGGTTGTTGCCGGGCTTGATGTCGGCACCGGCGCCGTTCTCGACGACGTCGCCCTGCTTCAGCTTGTTCGGCGCGATGATGTAGCGCTTCTCGCCGTCCGCGTAGTGCAGCAGCGCGATGCGCGCCGTGCGGTTCGGGTCGTACTCGATGTGCGCGACCTTGGCCGGCACGCCGTCCTTGTCGTGACGACGGAAGTCGATCACGCGGTAGGCGCGCTTGTGGCCACCACCCTGGTGCCGCATGGTGACGCGGCCGGTCGAGTTACGACCACCGGTCTTGTGCAGCGGGCGGACCAGAGACTTCTCCGGCGTGGAGCGCGTGATCTCGACGAAGTCGGCGACGCTCGCGCCGCGGCGCCCCGGCGTCGTCGGCTTGTACTTACGGATTCCCATGGGGATCTGTCCTCAATCTGCTCTCGGGCCCGGTCAGCCGACCGGTCCGCCGAAGATGTCGATCGTGCCCTCGCGGAGGGTGACGATCGCGCGCTTCGTGTCCTTGCGCTTGCCGATGCCGGAACGGGTCCGCCGCGTCTTGCCCTTGCGGTTGATCGTGTTCACGGAGTCGACCTTGACCGAGAAGACCTGCTCGACGGCGATCTTGATCTCGGTCTTGTTGGCGCGCGGGTCGACGATGAAGGTGTACTTGCCCTCGTCGAGCAGCCCGTAGCTCTTCTCGGAGACGACCGGCGCGATCAGGATGTCGCGGGGGTCCTTGGCGACGGCGGTCACTTGGCGTCCTCCTCGGCCTCGGACGACGTCGCGACGGCGGTCGCGCCGCGGCCCTTGACGGGACCGGCGAGGAACGTGTCGAGCGCGCCCTGGGTGAACACGACGTCGTCGGAGACGAGCACGTCGTAGGTGTTGAGCTGGTCGGCGACGAGCAGGTGGACCCGCTCGACGTTCCGCAGCGACTTCCAGGCCAGCTCGTCCGCACGCTCCACGACCACGAGGACGTGCTTGCGGCCGGACAGCGTGTCCAGGACCTGCAGCGCGGCCTTGGTCGACGGCGCCTCGTCGACACCGAAGCCGGTGACGACGTGGACGCGGCCGGCGCGGGCGCGGTCCGAGAGAGCACCGCGGAGCGCCGCGGCCTTCATCTTCTTCGGGGTCCGCTGGGAGTAGTCGCGCGGGGTCGGGCCGTGGACGGTGCCACCGCCGGCGAACTGCGGCGCACGGGTCGAACCCTGGCGGGCGCGGCCGGTGCCCTTCTGCTTGTACGGCTTCTTGCCACCACCGCGGACCTCGCCGCGGGTCTTGGTGTCGTGGGTGCCCTGGCGCGCGGCGGCGAGCTGGGCGACGACCACCTGGTGGATCAGCGGGACGTTCGTCTGCGCGTCGAACACCTCACCGGGCAGGTCGGCCGTGCCGGCCTTCTTGCCCTGGGCGTCGAGCACGTCGACGGTCAGCGTCTCGGACATGTGGTTCATGCCCCCTTCACGGCGGTACGCACGACGACGACGCCCCGCTTCGGGCCCGGAACCGCGCCCTTGAGCAGCAGCAGACCCTTCTCGGCGTCGACCGCGTGGACGGTCAGGTTCTGGGTGGTCTGGCGGGCGTGGCCCATGCGACCGGCCATCCGCAGGCCCTTGAACACGCGCGACGGCGTCGAGGCGCCACCGATCGAGCCCGGCTTGCGGTGGTTGCGGTGCGCACCGTGCGAGGCGCCCACGCCGGAGAACCCGTGGCGCTTCATGACACCGGCGGTGCCCTTGCCCTTGGTGGTGCCGATGACGTCGACCAGCGCGCCGGCCGCGAAGGCCTCCGCGGTGATCTCCTGGCCGAGCGTGTACTCGGCGGCGTCCGGCGTCCGGATCTCGGCCACGTGCCGACGGGGGGTGACCCCCGCCTTCTCGAAGTGGCCCTTCAGCGGCTTCGTGACCTTGCGCGGGTCCACCTGGCCGTAGGCCAGCTGCACCGCGGCGTAGCCGTCGGCCTCAGCGGAGCGCACCTGGGTCACGACGTTGGTGCCGACCGAGACGACCGTGACGGGGACGAGACGACCGTTGTCGTCCCACACCTGCGTCATGCCGAGCTTCGTGCCGAGCACCGCCGTGACGGGGCGCGCGTTCTGCTGGGTAACCATGAAAGATCAGTTCCTTCCCAGCGTCAGAGCTTGATCTCGATGTTCACGTCCGCGGGCAGGTCGAGACGCATGAGCGAGTCGACCGCCTTCGGCGTGGGATCGATGATGTCGATGAGCCGCTTGTGCGTGCGCATCTCGAAGTGCTCGCGGCTGTCCTTGTACTTGTGGGGCGACCGGATGACGACGAAGACGTTCTTCTCCGTCGGGAGCGGCACCGGGCCCACGACCGTCGCACCAGCGCGGCTCACCGTGTCGACGATCTTGCGCGCCGAGCTGTCGATGACCTCGTGGTCGTAGGACTTGAGCCGGATGCGGATCTTCTGTCCCGCCATGGCGTCGTCTGCTTCTCTCTCTCGAACTACTGGAGTCCGACCCCCGCGCTCGGGCGTGTCGCTTTTCGCGACGTTCCTCAGCGCCGGTCCCGTCCGGGTGCGCAGGGCGCGCGCCGGCCGGGACGAGGTCGTTCGTTTGGTGATGAGTCCGACGCCGGGTGACCCCGGGCTGTGAGCTGGACTCGCACGCGTCCCGTGCCCGTTCCTCGGGGCGTCGGAGCGCACGCGCGCAGACACCCCCGTCGTCGGGCAACTTGTCTAGTGTGCCAGTCGGGACCCGAAAGGTCCAACCGGACCTGCGTCACACCCGCGTGATCACGCGCCCCGCGCCACCGCGGGGCCCGCCCCGCCACCCTGCGAGGGCCGCCGGGCGCCGGCGCCGGTCGCCCGTCACGGGTGCCACCCGCCCGTCACGGCCGCAGCTACCGGTGCGGCCGCGGGCTGACCCGGCCGGCGGCTGCGGTACCTCCAGTCGAGCGCGGTAGCTCAAGGTACCGCGCTCGGCTGGATCTACCGCGCTCGACGCTGTCTCCCGCGCTCGACGCCGGCTATCGGGCTCGGCGACCCGCCCCGTGGTCGAGCAGGCCCGCGGCACCGAGCACGCGGCGCATGGCGTCCGGATCCATCGCGTCCTGCCAGGTCCACCGGATCACACGCACCCCGTGGGAGCGGATGCGGTCCTCTCTCCGCTTCTCCGCCCACACCCGCTCCTCCACGGACCGCCCGTCCCGCGGACCGTCGGAGCGGTACTTGAGCCGACCGTCGAACTCCCCCACGAGGCGGTGCTCGACCCACCAGAAGTCGACCCGGGCGACGAACCCGTCGCCGTCCCGCAGCTCCTGCTGCAGCACCGGCACCGGGGCACCGACCTCCCGCATGCGCACCCGGCTGAGCGACTCCCCCGGTGACTCGGACCGGCCGTCCGCGAACGCGAGGACCTCGCGTGCGCGCCGCACCCCGCGCGCCGACCCGCGGGAGGCGAGGACCGCGCGCGCGGCGTCGGGGTCGAGGCCCATACGGCCGAGCGCGTGGTCTGCGGCGACCACCGCCGACGCGAACGGTTCGGTGCACGCCAGGTCGACCACGGTCCGACTCAGGTCGGTGACGGGCAGCCCCCTCGTCAGGACCGGGGCGGGTACCGGAGCGGCTGTGCGCCGCCGGACGCCTGGCGCCGACCGGCCGCCCGACGACGACGGCGCGACCACCTCGACGTCCCGGGGCCAGGGTCCGATGAGAGGCAGTCCCCAGACAGCCGCGGCGGACCGGTGCGAGAAGACGGGATCCTGCAGGGCGTCCGCCGCGGCCTGCACGCGGAGCAGGTGCCGGTGCGCCTCGTCGGCCGCGTCCCACGACGAGGCGGGGCAGTACACCCCTCGTCGCACCCGGTGCAGCGCCCCCTGGCGGGCGCCCCGCGCCAACCCGTCGACGTCCTCGCCCCGCGCGCGCAGGAGCGCGGGTGTGAGCAGCGGCGCCGGGCCCGTGCGGTCACGCGTGCTGGTCATGCCACCACCGTGCCACCCCCGCCCTCGCAGACAGCGGTCGTCCCCAGGCCGATCCCATCCCGCCGTCCAGCGCGGCAGTCCTCGCCGAGCGCGGCAGGTCCCGCCCGGCCCCGCAGGCCCGCCCAGCGCGGTAGTTCCCGCCGAGCGCGGCGGGCCCCGCCCAGCGCGGACGATCCGACGACCGCGCTCGGCTGGAACGACCGCGCTCGGCGCACCCCGGCGCGCTCGGCGCACCCCGGCGCGCCCGCCGGTCAGAGGCGGAAGCGGGTGACCGTCGTCGTGAGGGTGGCCGCCAGCTGCGACAGGTGCTCGGCCTGGGTGCGGGTGGCCTCGCCGCTCCCGGAGGTGACGGCCGCCTGCGCCTCGACATCGTCGATGCCCGCGGCGATCTGGGTGGCGCCCGTCGCGGTCTGCGCGATGCTGCGGCTGATCTCCGTCGTCGTGGCGTTCTGCTCCTCGACGGCGCTGGCGATGGTGGCCTGGTAGTCGTTGATCCGCGCGATGACCTCCGCGATGCCGGCGATGGCGCCCGCCGCCTCGGTGCTGTCCTCCTGGATGGCGCGGACGCGGGTCGCGATGTCCTCGGTGGCGCGCGCGGTCTCCTGGGCCAGCTCCTTGACCTCGGACGCGACGACCGCGAACCCCTTGCCGGCCTCCCCCGCCCGCGCGGCCTCGATGGTGGCGTTGAGGGCGAGCAGGTTGGTCTGCTCGGCGATCGTGGTGATCACCTTGACGACGTTGCCGATCTCGGCGGACGACTCCCCGAGCTTGCCCACGGTCGCGTTCGTCTGCTCGGCGGACGCCACGGCCTGGTTCGCCACCCGCGCCGCCTCCTGCGCGGACTGCGAGATCTCCCGGATCGCCGCGCCCATCTGCTCGGCGCCGGTGGCGACGGTCAGCACGTTCGCCGAGACGTCCTTCGCCGCGACGCCGAGCGCGCGGGTCTGGTCGGTGGTGGCCTCGGAGGTGCCGGCGATCTCGTGCGCCCGGTCGAGCAGCGCGGCGGAGCCCCGGTCGAGGGCGGCCGAGCTCTCGGCGAGCGTGTGCACGGTCTCGCGGAGGCTCACCGCGGCGCGGGCGGCGGCGCGGCCCATCTGGCCGATCTCGTCGGCGCCGTCGGGCACCGGGCGCTCGGTCAGGTCGCCCTCGGCGAGCGCCTCGAGCACGTCCCGGACCTGGGCGACCCGGCGGGCCGTGCTGCGGCCGACGAGCAGGGCGACGACGACGGCGCCGGCCACGCCGGCGAGCAGCAGCACGATCACGAGGACCCGGGACTCCGCGGCCTGGGTGTGCGCGGCGGTGGACGCCTCGGTGGTCAGCGTGACCTCGTAGTCGCCGAGGGCGTCGGCCGTCTCGGCGAGCGACGCCTCGGCCGCGTTGAAGGTCGCCACGAGCTGGTCGACGGTCGGCGAGGTGTACCCGGCCGGCGCCGGCTGCCCGAGCACCTCGGTGTTGAACAGGTCGAGGTACCCGGTCCACGCGGCCTCGAACGCGTCGACGTTCTCCTGCCACGCGGGGTCGGCGTCCGGGACGGCCGTGTACTGCGCCAGCGCCTCGGTGACGCCGTCCTCCGCGGCGAGCGTCTGCTGCAGCGCCTCGTCCGAGCCGAGGGTCTCCCCCGGCGTGGTGTACCGGATGGTGCCCTTGTAGGTGGCCGCGAGGTTCTGCTGGATGCCGACGAGCGCGTCGAGGCGCAGCACGTTCTCCGCCTGGATCCGCTGCACCTGGTCGTCGAGCGACCCGAGGCGGGCGACGGCGAGCAGGCCGGTGGCGAGGGCGACGACGGCCATGATCGCCACGGACAGCAGGATCTTCGCGGCGATGCCGCCTGCGCCGCGGCGGACGGCGGACGGGCGGGACGACGGGCGGGCGCTCACGGGACGGTGCTCCTCAGGAGTTGGCTGCACGGGGCAGCCTTCCCATCGTCGCGATCCCGACCGTGCTGACGGTTTCTCGCCAACTGGTTGAACCGTCACCCATCCGTGGCCCGGGCACGCAGAAGGGCCCGGGTGCCGAAGCACCCGGGCCCTCCCGGTCAAGCGGTGTCCCCCGGAGGGGTCAGATCACTTGATGATCTTGGTGACGCGGCCCGAGCCGACGGTGCGGCCACCCTCGCGGATGGCGAAGCCGAGGCCCTCCTCCATCGCGATGGGCTGGATCAGCGTCACGGAGATCTCCGTGTTGTCGCCGGGCATGACCATCTCGGTGCCCTCGGGCAGCGTGATGACGCCGGTGACGTCCGTGGTCCGGAAGTAGAACTGCGGACGGTAGTTCGAGTAGAACGGGTTGTGACGCCCGCCCTCGTCCTTGGCCAGGATGTAGACCTGACCCTCGAACTCGGTGTGCGGCGTGATCGAGCCCGGCTTCACGACGACCTGGCCGCGCTCGACGTCCTCACGCTTGGTGCCACGGAGCAGGAGGCCGCAGTTCTCGCCGGCCCACGCCTCGTCCATCTGCTTGTGGAACATCTCGATGCCGGTGACCGTGGTCTTCTGCGCCGGGCGGATGCCGACGATCTCGACCTCGGAGTTGATCTGCAGCTTGCCGCGGTCGACCTTGCCGGTGACGACGGTGCCACGACCGGTGATCGTGAAGACGTCCTCGATCGGCATGAGGAACGGCTTGTCCATGTCACGGACCGGCTCCGGGACGGACTCGTCCACGGCGTCCAGCAGGTCCTCGACCGACTTGACCCACTGGGCGTCGCCCTCGAGGGCCTTCAGGCCGGAGACGCGGATGACCGGCGCGTTGTCGCCGTCGAAGCCCTGCGACGACAGCAGCTCGCGGACCTCCATCTCGACGAGCTCGAGGATCTCCTCGTCGTCGACCATGTCGGACTTGTTGAGCGCCACGAGCAGGTAGGGCACGCCGACCTGACGGGCGAGCAGGACGTGCTCGCGCGTCTGGGCCATCGGGCCGTCGGTGGCGGCGACCACGAGGATGGCGCCGTCCATCTGCGCCGCACCCGTGATCATGTTCTTGATGTAGTCGGCGTGACCCGGCGCGTCGACGTGAGCGTAGTGACGCTTTTCCGTCTGGTACTCGACGTGCGCGATGTTGATCGTGATGCCGCGCTGCTTCTCCTCGGGCGCCTTGTCGATCTCGTCGAACGGCGTGAAGGGGTTCAGCTCCGGGTACTTGTCGTGCAGCACCTTCGAGATGGCAGCGGTCAGCGTCGTCTTGCCGTGGTCGACGTGACCGATGGTCCCGATGTTGACGTGCGGCTTGGTCCGCTCGAACTTCGCCTTGCCCACTGGGTCCTCCTCAGGACTCTGGTGTAGAGATTGCCGAACGATGCGGGGGGCACTGCGGCCCCCCGCGGACGTGCGGTCCTACGGGTCGGTTTGGGTGGTCGTTCTTGGTTCGACCTGTGGGACTACTCGCCCCGGGTCTTCTTGATGATCTCGTCGGCAACATTCCGAGGAACCTCGGCGTAGCTGTCGAACTGCATCGAGTACACCGCACGACCCTGGGTCTTGGACCGCAGGTCGCCGACGTAGCCGAACATCTCGGAGAGCGGCACCTGGGCGCGGATCACCTTCACGCCCGTCGCGTCCTCCATGGACTGGATCATGCCGCGACGCGAGTTGATGTCGCCGATGACGTCGCCCATGTAGTCCTCGGGCGTCCGCACCTCGACGGCCATGACCGGCTCGAGGAGGACCGGGTCCGCCTTGCGGACGGCCTCCTTGAGGATCATCGAGCCGGCGATCTTGAACGCCATCTCGGACGAGTCGACGTCGTGCGCCGCACCGTCGAGCAGCGTGGCCTTGATGCCGACCAGCGGGAAGCCGGCCAGCACGCCGAGCTGCATGGCGCTCTGGATGCCCTGGTCGACCGACGGGATGTACTCGCGCGGGACGCGACCACCGGTGACCGCGTTCTCGAACGCGTACAGCTCGCCGTCCTCGGACTCCAGCGGCTCGAAGGTCATCTGGACCTTCGCGAACTGGCCCGAGCCACCCGTCTGCTTCTTGTGGGTGTAGTCGATCTTCTCCACCTTGCGGCGGATCGTCTCGCGGTACGCCACCTGCGGCTTGCCGACGTTCGCCTCGACCTTGAACTCGCGACGCATGCGGTCGACGAGGATGTCGAGGTGGAGCTCGCCCATGCCGCCGATGACGGTCTGGCCGGTCTCCTCGTCCAGGCGGACGCGGAAGGTCGGGTCCTCCTCGGCGAGCTTCTGGATCGCCGTGGAGAGCTTCTCCTGGTCGGCCTTCGTCTTGGGCTCGATGGCCACGTCGATGACCGGCTCGGGGAAGGTCATCGACTCGAGGATGACCTGCGCGCTCGCGTCCGACAGGGTGTCACCGGTGGTGACGTCCTTCAGGCCGATGAACGCGTAGATGTGGCCCGCCGTGGCCTCGTCGACCGGGTTCTCCTTGTTGGCGTGCATCTGGAAGATCTTCCCGATGCGCTCCTTCTTGCCCTTGGTCGAGTTCATGACCTGGGCGCCCTGCACGACCTTCCCCGAGTACACCCGGATGAAGGTGAGCTTGCCGAAGAACGGGTGCGCCGCGATCTTGAACGCCAGGGCCGAGAACGGCTCGGTGGCGTCCGGGTGCCGCTCGATGACGACCTCCGGGTCCTTGACGTCGTGGCCCTGGATGGCCGGGACGTCGAGGGGCGACGGGAGGTAGTCGACGACGGCGTCGAGCATGGGCTGGACGCCCTTGTTCTTGAACGCCGAGCCGCACAGGACCGGGTACGCGTCGCCGGCGATGGTGAGCTTGCGGATGCCGGCCTTGATCTCGGCGACCGTGAGCTCCTCACCGCCCAGGAACTTCTCGAGCAGCTCGTCGTCGGTCTCGGCGACGGCCTCGAGCAGCTCGGCACGGAACTGGTCCGCCCGCTCCTGGAGGTCGGCCGGGATCTCCTCGATCTCGTACTTCGCGCCCATCTCGGTCTCGCCGCGCCACACGAGCGCACGCATCTCGACCAGGTCGACGACGCCGATGAAGTCGTTCTCGGAGCCGATCGGCAGCTGGAGGACCAGCGGCTTGGCCTTGAGGCGGTTCACGATGGTGTCGACCGTGAAGTAGAAGTCCGCGCCCAGCTTGTCCATCTTGTTGACGAAGCAGATGCGGGGGACCTCGTACTTGTCGGCCTGGCGCCACACGGTCTCCGACTGGGGCTCCACGCCCTCCTTGCCGTCGAACACCGCGACCGCGCCGTCGAGCACGCGCAGCGAGCGCTCCACCTCGACGGTGAAGTCCACGTGACCGGGCGTGTCGATGACGTTGATCTGCGTCTCGTTCGCCTTGCCCTTGTTCCAGAAGGCGGTCACAGCAGCGGACGTGATCGTGATGCCACGCTCCTGCTCCTGCTCCATCCAGTCCGTGGTCGACGCCCCGTCGTGGGTCTCGCCGATCTTGTAGTTGACGCCCGTGTAGTACAGGATCCGCTCGGTCGTCGTGGTCTTGCCGGCATCGATGTGCGCCATGATGCCGATGTTCCGGACCTTGTGCAGGTCCGTGAGCACGTCCAGTGCCACAGGTTCAGCCCCTCGGTAGTGGGGTCCGCGCTACAGCTGGGATTACCAGCGGTAGTGGGCGAACGCCTTGTTGGACTCGGCCATCTTGTGCATGTCCTCGCGGCGCTTGACCGCGGCGCCCAGGCCGTTGCTGGCGTCGAGGATCTCGTTCATGAGGCGCTCGGTCATGGTCTTCTCGCGGCGAGCGCGCGAGTAGTCCGTGAGCCAGCGCAGCGCGAGCGTGGTCTGGCGGACGGGGCGGACCTCGACCGGGACCTGGTAGGTGGCGCCACCGACGCGGCGGGAGCGGACCTCGAGCGACGGGCGGACGTTGTCCAGCGCGCGCTTCAGCACGACGACCGGGTCGCCCTGGGTCTTCTCGCGGACGCCCTCGAGCGCGCCGTAGACGATGGCCTCGGCGACGGACTTCTTGCCGTCGAGGAGGACCTTGTTGATGAGCTGCGTGACGACCGGCGAGCCGTAGACCGGGTCGACGATCAGCGGCCGGCGGGGGGCGGGACCCTTACGAGGCATCGGTTCAGCCCTTCTTCGCGCCGTAGCGGCTGCGCGCCTGCTTACGGTTCTTCACGCCCTGGGTGTCCAGAGCACCACGGATGATCTTGTAGCGCACACCGGGGAGGTCCTTCACACGACCGCCGCGCACGAGCACGATCGAGTGCTCCTGCAGGTTGTGGCCCTCACCGGGGATGTACGCGGTGACCTCGATGCCCGAGGAGAGCTTGACGCGCGCGACCTTCCGCAGAGCCGAGTTCGGCTTCTTGGGGGTGGTCGTGTAGACGCGGGTGCACACACCGCGCCGCTGCGGGCTGCCCTTGAGGGCAGGCGTCTTCGACTTGTTCGTCTTCGCCTGCCGGCCCTTGCGGACCAGCTGCTGGATCGTAGGCACTACGTCTCCGTCTTGGTTGTCGAGTCTGGTCTGACCGGCACCCGTCACCCTGGACGGCCGGCAATGGTCCGGATCGTCGCCCGTCGCGCGACTACCCCGAGAGGTCTTGCGTCCCGCTCCGACCCCCGCGCCCGGGCGTGTCGACCCCGTCCTGCTCCGCACACCGGGTCCCGGAAGGGAGCCACAGGCGCGGTGGGGGGCGATCCACCCGGCGACGCACGTGGTGACCACGTGAGCGCGCGCGAGAGCCCGACGGCGCGGGCACGGTGTCCCACGTTACTCGGCCGTCACCCCAGGGTCAAAGCACCTGGTGACGGTCGGCTGGTGGGACGTCGATCACAACACGAGGTCGGGCCCGGATGTTCCCGGACCCTCCCCCGCACGGCCGAGGGGGCCCGCCGCGACCAGCGCGGCGGACCCCCTCGGACCGGTGAGGCTCGAGATCAGCGGTAGTCGCCGAAGTCGATGTCCTCGAGCGGGATCGCCTCGCCCGAGCCGAGGCCCAGGGCGGGGAAGTCGATCTCGTCGTAGCCGAAGGACGGGTACAGCTCGGCCTTCGCCTCCTCGGTGGGCTCCACCGACACCTCGTGGTAGCGGGGCAGGCCCGTACCGGCGGGGATCAGCTTGCCGAGGATCACGTTCTCCTTCAGGCCCAGCAGCGGGTCGGAGCGGCCCGACATCGCGGCCTCGGTGAGGACGCGGGTCGTCTCCTGGAAGGACGCCGCCGACAGCCACGAGTCCGTCGCGAGCGACGCCTTCGTGATGCCCATCAGCTCCGGACGACCCGAGGCCGGCTGACCGCCCTCGGCGACCGCCCGGCGGTTCGCGTCCTCGAACCGGCCGCGCTCGGCCAGCTCGCCCGGCAGCAGGTCCGTGTCACCCGAGTCGAGCACGGTCACCCGACGCAGCATCTGCCGCACGATGACCTCGATGTGCTTGTCGTGGATGTCCACGCCCTGGGAGTTGTAGACCTCCTGGACCTCGTCCACCAGGTGCTTCTGCGTGGCGCGCGGGCCGAGGATGCGCAGGACCTTCTTCGGGTCCACCGCACCCTGGACCAGCTGCGTGCCGACCTCGACGTGGTCGCCGTCGGACACGAGCAGGCGCGAGCGCTTGGTGATCGGGTAGGCGATCTCCTCCGAGCCGTCGTCCGGCGTCAGCACGATGCGCCGCGTCCGGTCCGCCTCGTCGATGGCGATGCGGCCGGAGAACTCCGCGATGGGGCTCTCACCCTTGGGGGTGCGGGCCTCGAAGAGCTCCTGGACACGCGGCAGACCCTGCGTGATGTCCTCGGCCGACGCGACACCACCGGTGTGGAAGGTCCGCATCGTCAGCTGCGTGCCGGGCTCACCGATGGACTGCGCCGCGATGATGCCGACGGCCTCGCCGATGTCCACCAGCTTGCCGGTGGCCAGGGAGCGGCCGTAGCACTTGGCGCAGGTGCCGACGCGCGACTCGCAGGTCAGCACGGAGCGGACCTTGAGCGACTCGACGCCGGCCGCGAGCAGGCGGTCCAGCAGGACGTCGCCCACGTCGTCGCCCGAGTTCCCGATGACCTCGCCGTCGATCTCGACGGCGGTGGCCAGGGTGCGGGCGTAGACCGAGGTCTCGACCTTGTCGTGCCGGCGGAGCGAGCCGTCCGCGGTGGCCACGCCGATCGGCATGGTCAGGCCGCGCTCGGTGCCGCAGTCCTCCTCGCGGACGATGACGTCCTGCGACACGTCCACCAGACGACGGGTCAGGTAGCCCGAGTCGGCGGTCCGCAGCGCGGTGTCCGCCAGACCCTTGCGGGCGCCGTGCGTCGCGATGAAGTACTCCAGGACCGACAGGCCCTCGCGGTAGTTGGACTTGATCGGGCGGGGGATGATCTCGCCCTTCGGGTTCGCCACGAGGCCGCGCATGCCGGCGATCTGACGGACCTGCATCCAGTTACCGCGCGCACCCGAGCCGACCATGCGGAACACGGTGTTGCGGGCGTTGAAGTTCTCCTGCATCGCCTTGGCGACCTTGTCGGTGGCCTGCGTCCAGATCTCGATGAGCTCCTGGCGACGCTCGTCGTCGGTGATGAGGCCCTTGTCGTACTGGCCCTGCACCTTCGCCGCGCGCGCCTCGTGCTCGGTGAGGATCTCCGCCTTGGCGGTCGGCGCCGCCACGTCCGAGATGGAGATGGTCACGCCCGAGCGGGTGGCCCAGCGGAAGCCGGCCTCCTTCAGGGCGTCGAGCGAGGCGGCGACCTCGACCTTCGGGTACCGCTCCGCGAGGTCGTTGACGATCACGGAGAGGCGCTTCTTGTCGACGACGCCGTTCTCGTACGGGTAGTCCACCGGCAGCAGCTCGTTGAACAGCGCCCGGCCGAGCGAGGTCTCGAACAGGAACGGCTCGTCGGCGGAGAAGCCCTCGGGCTCCTGGCCGGGGCCGAACACGAGGCCCTCCATGCGGATCTTGACGACCGCGTTGAGGTCCAGCGAGCCCTGGTCGAACGCCATGATCGCCTCGGACACCGAGCTGAACGCCCGGCCCGCGCCCACCGGGTCCACCTTGTCGGAGGTCAGGTGGAACAGACCGATGATCATGTCCTGCGAGGGCATGGTCACCGGACGGCCGTCCGACGGCTTCAGGATGTTGTTGCTCGAGAGCATGAGGATGCGGGCCTCGGCCTGCGCCTCCGCGCTCAGGGGCAGGTGCACGGCCATCTGGTCGCCGTCGAAGTCGGCGTTGAACGCGCCGCAGACGAGCGGGTGCAGGTGGATCGCCTTGCCCTCGACCAGCTGGGGCTCGAACGCCTGGATGCCGAGGCGGTGCAGCGTGGGCGCGCGGTTCAGCAGCACCGGGTGCTCGGTGATGACCTCCTCGAGCACGTCCCACACGACCGGGCGCGCGCGCTCGACCATGCGCTTGGCCGACTTGATGTTCTGCGCGTGGTTCAGGTCGACCAGGCGCTTCATCACGAACGGCTTGAACAGCTCGAGCGCCATCTGCTTGGGCAGACCGCACTGGTGCAGCTTGAGCTGCGGGCCGACGACGATGACCGAACGGCCCGAGTAGTCGACGCGCTTGCCGAGCAGGTTCTGGCGGAACCGGCCCTGCTTGCCCTTGAGCATGTCGGAGATCGACTTCAGCGGGCGGTTGCCGGGGCCCGTGACCGGGCGGCCGCGGCGGCCGTTGTCGAACAGCGAGTCCACGGCCTCCTGGAGCATCCGCTTCTCGTTGTTGACGATAATCTCCGGCGCGCCCAGGTCCAGGAGCCGCTTGAGGCGGTTGTTCCGGTTGATGACGCGGCGGTACAGGTCGTTCAGGTCGGACGTGGCGAACCGGCCGCCGTCGAGCTGCACCATCGGGCGCAGGTCCGGCGGGATGACCGGGACGGCGTCCAGCACCATGCCGGTCGGCGAGTTCGTCGTGGTGAGGAACGCGTTGACGACCTTGAGGCGCTTGAGCGCACGGGTCTTCCGCTGGCCCTTGCCGGTGCGGATGATCTCGCGCAGGTTCTCGGCCTCGGCGTCCAGGTCGAACGCCTCGAGGCGCTTCTGGATCGCCGCGGCGCCCATCGAGCCCTCGAAGTAGTTGCCGTAGCGGTCCTGCAGCTGGCGGTAGAGCAGCTCGTCGCCCTCGAGGTCCGCGACCTTGAGGTTCTTGAACTTGTCCCAGATGGTGTCCAGGCGCTCGATCTCGGCGTCCGCGCGCTTGCGGATCTGCGCCATCTCGCGCTCGGCCGAGTCGCGGACCTTGCGGCGCGCGTCGGCCTTGGCACCCTCGGCCTCGAGCTCGGCCAGGTCGGCCTCGAGCTTCGACGCGCGGGTGTTGATGTCGTTGTCGCGGCGGTCCGCGATCTCCTTGCGCTCCAGGTCGATCTCGTTCTGGAGGTTCGGCAGGTCCTCCTGGCGACCGTCGGTGTCGACCCACGTGATCATGTACGCCGCGAAGTAGATGACCTTCTCGAGGTCCTTCGGGGCGAGGTCGAGCAGGTAGCCGAGGCGCGAGGGCACGCCCTTGAAGAACCAGATGTGCGTGACGGGCGCGGCCAGCTCGATGTGGCCCATGCGCTCACGACGCACCTTGGAACGGGTCACCTCGACGCCGCAGCGCTCGCAGATGATGCCCTTGAAGCGCACGCGCTTGTACTTGCCGCAGTAGCACTCCCAGTCCCGGGTGGGGCCGAAGATCTTCTCGCAGAAGAGCCCGTCCTTCTCCGGCTTCAGGGTGCGGTAGTTGATGGTCTCGGGCTTCTTGACCTCGCCGTGCGACCAGGTCCGGATGTCGTCGGCCGTGGCCAGGCCGATGCGCAGCTCGTCGAAGACGTTGACGTCGAGCAAGGGGTCCTACTTCCTTCGCATGCCGGTGCGCGCGGGGCGCCTCGTTCCGGCGGAATGGAGATGCTGCAAGGGGTGCGGGCGGCCCGCCGGCCCCGGTGAGGGGGCCGGCGGACGCTCGGCGTCAGATCTCGTCGACGGTGCTCGCGGCGTTCGGGCGGCGCGAGAGGTCGATGCCCAGCTCCTCGGCGGCGCGGTACACCTCGTCGTCGTTCTCCCGCATGTCGATCGACACGCCGTCGGAGGACAGCACCTCCACGTTCAGGCAGAGGGACTGCATCTCCTTGAGGAGCACCTTGAAGGACTCCGGGATGCCCGAGTCGGGGATGTTCTCGCCCTTGACGATGGCCTCGTACACCTTCACGCGGCCCGGGATGTCGTCCGACTTGATGGTCAGGAGCTCCTGCAGCGTGTAGGCCGCGCCGTACGCCTCGAGGGCCCACACCTCCATCTCGCCGAACCGCTGGCCGCCGAACTGCGCCTTACCACCCAGCGGCTGCTGCGTGATCATCGAGTACGGGCCGGTCGACCGGGCGTGGATCTTGTCGTCCACGAGGTGGTGCAGCTTGAGGATGTACATGTAGCCCACGGCCACCGGGTCCGGGAACGGCTCGCCGGAGCGGCCGTCGAACAGCCGCGCCTTGCCGTCCACGCCGACCATGCGCTCGCCGTCGCGGTTCGGCAGGGTCGAGCCGAGCAGACCGGTGAGGGTCTCCTCCGGCACGCCGTCGAACACCGGCGTCGCGACCGGGACGCCCGGCTGCGACGACTTGGCGATGTCCGGGACCTCGTCGATCCAGGACAGGTCGCCCTCGGCCAGCTCGACGTTCCAGCCCTGCTTGGCGATCCACCCGAGGTGGACCTCCAGCACCTGGCCGACGTTCATGCGCCCGGGGACACCCATCGGGTTCAGGACGATGTCCACCGCGGTGCCGTCCGGGAGGAACGGCATGTCCTCGACGGGCAGGATCTTCGAGATGACGCCCTTGTTGCCGTGGCGGCCGGCGAGCTTGTCGCCGTCCGTGATCTTGCGGCGCTGGGCGATGTACACCCGGACAAGCTCGTTCACGCCGGCGGGCAGCTCGTCGCCGTCCTCGCGGTTGAACGTGCGCACCTCGATGACCGTGCCGGACTCGCCGTGCGGCACCTTGAGGGACGTGTCGCGGACCTCGCGGGCCTTCTCGCCGAAGATCGCGCGCAGCAGGCGCTCCTCCGGGGTCAGCTCGGTCTCGCCCTTCGGGGTGACCTTGCCGACCAGCACGTCGCCCGCGGAGACCTCGGCGCCGATGCGGATGATGCCGCGCTCGTCCAGGTCCGCCAGCACGTCCTCGGAGACGTTCGGGATGTCCCGCGTGATCTCCTCGGGGCCGAGCTTGGTGTCGCGGGCGTCGACCTCGTGCTCCTCGATGTGGATCGAGGACAGGACGTCGTCCTGCACGAGGCGCTGCGACAGGATGATCGCGTCCTCGTAGTTGTGGCCCTCCCACGACATGAACGCGACCAGCAGGTTGCGGCCGAGGGACAGCTCGCCCTCGTCCGTCGCCGGGCCGTCGGCCAGCACGGAGCCGACCTCGACGCGGGCGCCCTGGTCGACCAGCACGCGCTGGTTGTAGGACGTGCCCTGGTTCGAGCGGCGGAACTTCGCCACGCGGTAGGTGCTCGTCGTCGCGTCGTCGTTGGCGACCGTGATGAGGTCGGCCGACACCTCGGTGACCACACCGGGCTTCGAGGCCACGATGACGTCGCCGGCGTCGACCGCCGCGCGCCACTCCATGCCGGTGCCGACCAGCGGCGCCTCGGAGCGGACCAGCGGCACGGCCTGGCGCTGCATGTTGGCGCCCATGAGCGCGCGGTTGGCGTCGTCGTGCTCGAGGAACGGGATGAGGGCCGTCGCGACCGACACCATCTGGCGCGGCGAGACGTCCATGTAGTCGACCGTCTCGGCCGGGACGTCCTCGGTGTCGCCGCCCTTGACGCGGACCAGCACGGTCTCGTCGGCGAACTTGCCGTTCGCGTCCACGGCCGCGTTGGCCTGGGCGATGACGTAGCGGTCCTCGTCGTCGGCGGTGAGGTAGTGCACCTCGTCCGTCACGCGGCCGAACTCGACCTTGCGGTACGGGGTCTCGACGAAGCCGAACGGGTTGATCCGCCCGAACGTCGCGAGCGAGCCGATGAGGCCGATGTTCGGGCCCTCGGGGGTCTCGATCGGGCACATGCGGCCGTAGTGCGACGGGTGGACGTCACGGACCTCCATGCCGGCGCGGTCGCGGGACAGACCACCCGGGCCCAGCGCGGACAGGCGACGCTTGTGCGTCAGGCCGGCTAGCGGGTTGTTCTGGTCCATGAACTGCGACAGCTGGGACGTCCCGAAGAACTCCTTGATGGAGGCCACGACGGGGCGGATGTTGATCAGGGTCTGCGGCGTGATCGCCTCGACGTCCTGGGTGGTCATGCGCTCGCGCACGACGCGCTCCATCCGGGACAGGCCGGTGCGGACCTGGTTCTGGATGAGCTCGCCCACGGCGCGGATGCGGCGGTTGCCGAAGTGGTCGATGTCGTCGGTCTCGACGCGGACCTCGACGGCCTCGCCGTTGCGCCGGCCCGGCAGGGTCGCCACGTCGGCGTGCAGCGCGGCCATGTACTTGATCGCGGCGACGATGTCGTCCTTGGACAGCACCGAGTCGGCGAGCGGCACGTCGATGCCGAGCTTCTTGTTCAGCTTGTAGCGGCCGACCTTCGCCAGGTCGTAGCGCTTCGGGTTGAAGTAGAAGTTCTCGATCAGCGCGCGGCCGGCCTCGACGGTCGGCGGCTCGCCCGGGCGGATCTTGCGGTACAGGTCGAGCAGCGCCTCGTCCTGGGTCTGGACGTGGTCCTTCTCCAGGGTGTCGATGACGGCCGGGAACTGCGCGAACTCCTCGCGGATCTCCGACTCGGTCATGCCGAGGGCCTTGAGCAGCACGGTGGCGTTCTGCTTGCGCTTGCGGTCGACGCGGACGCCGACGTTGTCGCGCTTGTCGATCTCGAACTCCAGCCAGGCACCGCGGCTCGGGATCATCTTGACCGAGAAGATGTCCTTGTCGGACGTCTTGTCGGCGGCGCGCTCGAAGTACACGCCCGGGGAGCGGACGAGCTGGGAGACGACGACGCGCTCGGTGCCGTTGATGATGAAGGTGCCGCGCTCGCTCATGAGCGGGAAGTCGCCCATGAAGACCGTCTGGCTCTTGATCTCACCGGTGGTGTAGTTCACGAACTCCGCGGTGACGAACAGCGGCGCCGCGTAGGTGAAGTCCTTCTCCTTGCACTCGTCGGCCGTGTACTTCGGCGGCTCGAAACGGTGCTCGCGGAACGACAGCGACATGGTGCCGCCGAAGTCCTCGATGGGGGAGATCTCCTCGAAGATCTCCTCCAGTCCAGCGGTCTCCGGGACGTCCTGCCGGCCGTTCTCGAGAGCGGCGGCGACGCGGGCCTGCCACTTCTCGTTGCCGAGCAGCCAGTCGAAGCTCTCCGTCTGGAGCCCGAGGAGGTCCGGGACCTCGAGGGGCTCGTCGATCCGGGCGAACGAGACGCGGCGGGAGATGGTGCGGTTCGCGATGGCTTCGGACGTTGCGGAGGAGGTGCGCGAGGCAGCCAAGAGGGGTCCTTCCCAGCAGATCGAGTTCCCTGCGACGGGCCCGGCGGTTCGCGACCCCCCGGCCACAGGCCCTGCGGGCATCGCGTACTACGATGCCGTCGGGCGCGGGTTATACGGGGTAGCGGGCACAGGCCAGCGCAAAGCGCTAGCGTAGTACAGACGTGGCGCCATGTCCACACGCCGTGGTATGGGGCGTGCGCCACACCTGGTCGCGGACCTGGACCGTCCGTGCCGGAGCACGCCGTCGTGCCTCCGGTGACCTGCAACGCCCGCTCCCCCGCGCGCATTCCGCAGCGCGTCGAGGGGGTACGCGGCGCGTCGAGCGAGTACCCGCGGACTACTCGCTCGGCGTGTCCCTTACTCGCTCGCGCTGCCGGGAGTCAGCCGGGCGGCCGGGCGCGCTCGCCGCGCCCCGGGGACGACGCAGGCCCGCACCCCCGAGGGGGTGCGGGCCTGCGTGCGAGGGGACCCGGGTGTCAGCGCGCGAGCGCGCCGCACCCGGAGCGGGTCACTTGAGGGTGACGGTGGCGCCGGCGCCCTCGAGGGCGGCCTTGGCCTTGTCCGCGGTCTCCTTGTTGACGTTCTCCAGGACCGGCTTCGGGGCGCCGTCCACGAGGTCCTTGGCCTCCTTCAGACCGAGCGAGGTGAGGCCGCGCACCTCCTTGATGACCTGGATCTTCTTGTCGCCGGCGGCCTCGAGGATGACGTCGAACTCGTCCTTCTCCTCCTCGGCGGCGGCCTCGGCACCGGCACCGCCGGCGGCGGGGGCGACGGCCACGGCGGCCGGGGCCGCGGCGGTGACCTCGAAGACGTCCTCGAACGCCTTCACGAACTCGGAGAGCTCGATGAGGGTGAGGCCCTTGAACTGCTCGATGAGCTCGTCGGTGGTGAGCTTCGCCATGATGGCGGTTCCTTCCGTTCGGTCCTCGCCGGTCAGGTCGACCGTGCGGGGCAGTGTGGGGAGCGCGTGAGCCGGGACGGCTCAGGCAGCGGTGTCGGCGGTCTCCTGCTGGACGCGGAGCGCCTCGACGGTGCGCACGGCCTTCGAGGCGGGCGCGGTGAAGAGGTAAGCCGTCTGGAACAGCTTGGCCTTCATCGCACCGGCCGCCTTGGCCAGCAGGACCTCGCGGGACTCGAGGTCCGCGAGCTTGGTGACGTCCGCAGCGGTCAGGGCGCGCCCGTCGAGGACACCACCCTTGATGACCAGTGCGGGGTTCGCCTTGGCGAAGTCACGCAGACCCTTGGCGGCCTCGACCGGGTCACCGGTCACGAAGGCGATGGCGGACGGGCCCTTGAGCTCGTCGGCGATCCCCTCGATGCCGGCTTCCTTGGCCGCGATCGCGGTCAGCGTGTTCTTCACCACGGCGTAGTTCGCGTTGCCGCTCAGCGACCGTCGCAGCTGCTTGAGCTGCGCGACGGTGAGCCCGCGGTACTCGGTCAGCACGGCCGCGTTCGAGTCACGGAACTGCTCCGTGAGCTCGGCGACTGCGGCTGCCTTGTCCGGCCTCGCCATGGCAATCCTTCCGATGGTGGTGCCGCCGGGCGTCGTCCTCGGCCCCGGCACGGAAAGAGCCCCGGCGCAGGCGCCGGGGCTCGCAGTCGAGGCGCTCGCGCGCCCCACCATCGAACTTCGATCACCTGCGCGGGCCTCCGCGTGAGCGGGACTTCGGGCGGCTCACGGGCGCACCCCGCGGAGGCGGGACGAGCACGGGAGCCGACGACCTGCGGTCTTGGGCAGCGACCAGAGTACGGCACGCGACGCCGTGGCCCAAATCCGCTGGCCGGCCGCCCTACCGCTCCGCCGTCGCGGCCGGCAGGTGCGCCGCCAGGAGCTCCGCGAGGTGCACGCCCTGCACGTCCGCGAGCTGGTCGGCCTGGGTGCGGCAGGAGTACCCGTCGGCCAGGAACACGTCCCCCGACGCCGCCGCCCGCAGCGCCGGCAGCAGCGCGCGCTCGGCGACCTGGACCGACACGTCGTAGTGACCGGCCTCCATGCCGAAGTTGCCCGCGAGCCCGCAGCAGCCGGCGAGCTCCGAGAACGACGCACCGGCCTCGGTCAGCAGCGCGTGGTCGGCGGTGTAGGTCATCACGCTGTGGTGGTGGCAGTGCGGCTGCACGACCGCCGTGACGTCCGACAGGTCCGGCAGCCGCCACCGCTCCCCCGGGCCGATCGGCGCGGGCGCGGTGAGCAGCTCGGCGAGCGTCCGGGTGGACCGGGCGACGGCGACGGCGCGCGGGTCGTCGGGCAGCAGGTCGAGCAGGTCGGACCGCAGGACGGCGGTGCAGGACGGCTCCAGCCCGACGATCGGCACGCCGTTCACCGCGTACGGCCCGAGCACCTCGAGCAGGTGGGTGAGCCGCTTGCGCGCGCCGTCGAGCTGCCCCGTCGAGATCCAGGTGAGCCCGCAGCACGCGTCGTGCTCGGGGACCAGCACGTCGTAGCCGGCGGCCCGCAGGACCTTGACGGCCGCGACGGGCACCGACGGCGCGAGGCTGTCGCTGAACGAGTCGGTCCACAGCAGCACGGGCGGGCGGCCCGAGGTGCCGGTGACGGACAGCGCGCCGGCGCCCTGGGCTTTCGGCGCGGCCCCGCGTCGCGCCGCGACCTCGCCGTTCCGCACGCGCGCGCGGAACGGCGACGGCGCGAACGAGACCATCTTCCGCCGGCTGTCCATGCCGCCGAGCTTCAGCACGACCTTCGCCAGCGGCCGGACGGACAGCGCGGCGTTGGCCAGCCGCGCCAGTCCCGGGACCCCGGTGACGAGCCGGGTCCACCGCGGCAGCCAGCCGAGCGCGTAGTGGTTCACCGGGCGCAGCCGGCCCCGGTAGGTGCGGTGCAGCACCTCCGCCTTGTACTGCGCCATGTCGACCCCGGCCGGGCAGTCCGAGGAGCACGCCTTGCAGGACAGGCACAGGTCGAGGACGTCGTGCACCTCGGGCGAGGACCAGCCGCGGGACACCAGGGTCCCGTTCGCCATCTCCTGCAGGACGCGGGCGCGCCCGCGGGTGGAGTCCTTCTCGTCCTTCGTCGCCAGGTACGACGGGCACATGAACCCGCCCGCCGCCGACGAGTCCGCGCGGCACTTGCCGACGCCGACGCACCGGTGCACGGCCGTGGTGAAGTCGCCGTGGTCGTGGCCGAACGCGAAGCCGCCGTGGCCCGCGGGGATCGGGCGGGCGTGCGGGCGGCGCAGGTCGGCGTCGAGCGGGCGCGGGCGGACGAGGACGCCGGGGTTGAGCAGGTCGTCCGGGTCGAGCAGCGCCTTGAACGCCTCGAACGCGCCGATGGCCTGCTCGGAGTACATGACCGGCAGCAGCTCGGAGCGGGCGCGCCCGTCGCCGTGCTCGCCGGACAGCGAGCCGCCGTGCGACGCGACGAGGTGCGCGGCGTCGGTCATGAACGCCCGCATGGGGTCGCCGGACCGCTCCATCGGGACGTCGAGCCGCAGGTGCACGCAGCCGTCGCCGAAGTGCCCGTACGCCAGGCCGTCGACCCCGTGCCGCGCCATGAGCGCCTCGAGGTCGCGCAGGTACGCGCCCAGCCGCTCGGGCGGCACCGCGGAGTCCTCGAACCCGGGCCAGGCCTGCTCCCCCGACGGTGTCCGGCCGCCGAGCCCGGCGCCGTCCTCGCGGATGCGCCACATCGCCGCGGCCTCGGGCCCGGGCGGGAACACGCCGACCGCCCGGGTGCCGGCGTCGGCCGCCAGGGCGTGCGCCCGCTCCAGCGCCTCGTCGAGCGTGTCGCCGCCGACCTCGCACATCATCCAGCCGGCGCCCTCGGGCAGCGGCGGGACGGCGGCGGCGCCCTTGACCCGGCGCACGACGTCGACGAGGCGGGCGTCCATGCCCTCGACGGCCAGGGGCCGGTGCGCCAGCAGCGCGGGGACGGCGTCGGCGGCCGTGGCCATGTCGGGGTAGCCGAGCACGACCAGCACCGGGGCGGCGGACACCGGCACCAGGCGCACCGTCGCGCCGAGCAGGGTGACGACGGTGCCCTCCGTGCCGACCAGGGCCTTGGCGAGGTCGGCGCCGTTCTCCGGGAGCAGGTGCTCGAGCGAGTAGCCCGACACCTGGCGGCCGAACCTGCCGAGCTCGGTGCGGAGGGTCGCCATCTCGGCGCGGACCAGCGCGTCCAGCCCGTCGACGGGGTCGAGACCCTTCGCGGCGGTGAACCGCCGGCCGCGCCCGTCGACGACGTCGAGCTCCAGCACGTTGTCGGCGGTCCGGCCGTAGGCCACCGCGCGGGGCCCGCAGGCGTTGTTGCCGATCATCCCGCCGAGGGTGGCGCGCGCCTGGGTCGACGGGTCCGGGCCGAACCGCATCCCGTGCGGCGCCGCCGCCCTCTGCAGCATGGCCATGACGACGCCGGGCTCGACGCGCGCGGTGCGGGCCTCGGGGTCGACGTCGAGCACCCGGTTCACGTGCCGCGACCAGTCGAGGACGACGCCGGTGCCGACGGCGTTGCCGGCGACGGACGTGCCTCCGCCGCGGGAGGTCACCGGGGCGCCGAGGCCGCGGGCGACGTCGAGCGCGGCGAGCGCGTCGTCCACGTCGCGCGGGAACACGACCACCGACGGCACCACGCGGTAGTTCGACGCGTCCGTGGAGTACTCGGCGCGGCGGCGGGCGGAGTCGTCCACCGCCCCCCCGACGGCGGCGCGCAGCGCGCGGACGAGCTCGGCGGCGTCGGGGCCCTGCGGCGTGCGGGGGTCGGCGCCCGGGGGGAGGGACGTGGCGGTCGGCACGCGGTCAGTGTTCCACCGGCCGGGCGGTGGGTGGCGCCCCGTCCAGGCCCCGGACGTGCCGCACGGCCCCGGACGCGGCGACGCCCCGCCCCGCCCGGAGGGGCGGGGCGGGGCGTCGGGGCGGGGCGCTCAGGACTCGAGCGCGGCGTCCAGCGTGATCTCGGTGCCGGTGAGCGCCTTGCTGACCGGGCAGGTGGCCTTCGCGTCCTGCGCGGCCTTCAGGAAGCCGGCCTCGTCCAGGCCGGAGACCTCGCCGCGGACCGTCAGGGCGATGCCGCTGATCCGGAAGCCGCCGGCGGGGTCGGGGCTGAGCGTCACGTCGGCGGAGACCTCGAGGGACTCGGGCGTGCCGCCCGCCTCGCCGATCAGCGCGGACAGCTGCATCGCGTAGCAGGACGAGTGCGCCGCCGCGATCAGCTCCTCGGGGCTGGTGGTGCCGCCGGCCTCGTCGGCCGCGCGCTTCGGGAACGACACGTCGTAGGTGCCGACCTTCGAGCTGGTGAGCTCCACCTGGCCGCCGCCCTCGTTGAGGGTGCCGTTCCAGGCGGTGCGTGCGGTGCGAGTGGGCATGTCGAGGCTCCTCACGAGTGGTGGCTCGGCGGCCGGTCGGCCGCCGCGCTGCACACGGTAGGTCGCCCCGACCGCCGACGCACCCGCGCTCCGGTGGTCAGCCCACGTACTCCCAGTGCCACGGCTCCGGCTTCGACCCGGTCGCGCGGGCCCAGTCGGGCAGGGTCCAGCCGTACTCCTCGGCGTGCGCCAGCATCCAGTCGTGCTGGTCGGTGCCGAACGAGTAGGCGTTCCCGCCGAGGTCGATCGCGACGCCGCCGCCGTGGTTCGACGTGCCCGGCGTCGCGCAGAGGTTGCCCTTCTGCGCCCGGCACGCGACCTGCTGGCCGTAGGACCGGTAGGAGTCGGTGATCGCCAGCGGGATGCCGAACGCCTGGGTGAAGGCGACGTTCAGCTGCTCCAGCGCCTCGGCCGCGTCGCAGCGCAGCTCCTGGCCGGGGGCGAAGTCGAGCTCGCACAGCGCAGAGGACGGGATCTTGCCGTTGGCGTAGCCCTCGAGCGAGGTCCGCTGGGCCTCCTTGCGGGCGGTCTCCGCGGCGGCAGCGGCGGCCGCGGCCGCCTCCTGCGTCTGCTGGGTGACCGTCTGCAGCTCCGCGGTCAGCGTGGCGACCCGGTCGCGCGCGGCGGAGAGGCGGACCGTGGTGGGGTCGGCGTCCTCGGCCCGGTCGGCCGTGGCGTCGGCGGTCGCCGCGCCGTCCGTCGGCAGGGCCGACGGGGAGGCGGTCGCCGCCGAGGCGTCCGCGGCGGTGTCGTCGTCCGACGTGGTCACGGCCCCGTCGGCGGCAGCGGCATCCGCGAGCGCCGAGGAGCCGGCCTGCTCGACCGCCTGCGCGAGCACGTCGCCGGACAGCACGGGCGCCGGCGTGGTGCCGGTCGCCGGCTGCAGCGCGCTCAGCGCGGGCTGCTCCGCCTGGGTCGCCGCGATCAGCGTGTCGAGCTCGGCGACCGCGGTGTCGAGGGCCGCGGTGGCATCGGCCGGGACCGACGCGGCGATCGCGTCGGCCTTGGCGTTGCCGGCCGCCTGGGCGGTGCTCGACGCGGACACCACGGCGGCGCCGCGCTCCTGCACGACCGCCGGGGACAGCGTCGCGGCAGTCGCCTCCGGGCTCGGCGCCGCGGTGGGCTCGGCGTCGGTGGCCGCTCCGGCGGCCCCGAGGGAGGCGCCGCCCACGGCGGCCGGCGCGATCGCGAACCCGCCGACGCCGAGGGCCAGGCCGACGGCGACGGCGCCCTGCGCCATGCGGGCCGCGGACCGCCGCGGGGGCCGGTGCCGGCGGCGCTCGGCACGGTTCGGCGCCTCCGCGGAGGCGAGGGTCGCGACCGG
>NZ_JAHVCI010000018.1:0-72494 GCF_019265565.1 Cellulomonas sp. PS-H5 | reverse complement strand
CGGGCCGCGGCGGCCTCGGCGGCGACCGCCGCCGCGTCCAGCTCCGGCCGGCCGCCGGGGTGCCCCACCGTGCGGCGCGCCGCGACCGCGGCCCACCACGCCGCCTCCGCCGGGTCGTGCCCGGAGGCCAGGGCGACGGCGAGCGCGGCGGTCGACGCGTCGCCGGCGCCGGTCGGGTCGACGGTCTCGCCGCCCAGCAGCGGGGTGACCACGTGCCCGCCCGGCCAGGCCACCACGTCCCCGTCCGCCCCGGCCGCCAGCCGGACCGCGCGGGCGCCGCGGGCGACGAGGTCGGTGGCGGCGGCGACCGCGTCCTCGGCCCCGCGGATCGACCGCCCGGCGAGCGACGCGGCCTCCGCGGCGTCGGCCCGCAGCACGGCGCCGGCGGCGAGCAGGTCCCCGAGGAGCGCCCGGTCCCCGGTGGCCCCGTCGGCCACCACGAGCGGCGCGGCATTGCCCGCCGAGGTCGAGGGCTTCCCGGCGTGCGGCCCGCGGGACCCCTCGACCTCGCCGGAACCCCTCGACGTCGGTGGGGCAGCGATCGCGCGGAGCGCCGCCCGGATCGCTGCCGGCGGCTGCTGGAGCTGGAGCAGGACGGCGTCGGCGCCGCGGAGCCGCTCGGTGGACGCGGCGACGTCGGCCGCGGTCAGCAGCACGGCCGGCTCGACGTGCTCGAGGAGCCGCCGCTCGCCCGGCGGGCCGACCACGTCGACGAGCAGCGCGGTGCGCGCCCCGCGCCGGACGACCACCCCGTCGACGCCGAGCGCCGCCGCCCGCGCCTCGCTGAGCACCGCCCGCCCGGCCTCGTCGTCGCCGACGACCCCGACCAGCTCCGCGTCGGCCCCGAGCTGCGCGCACGCCCGCGCCTGGTTCGCGCCCTTGCCGCCGAGCAGCTCCGACCGCCCGCGCACGTCCGCCGAGCCGCCGGCGTCCGGCACGCCGTCGACGGTGACCACGAGGTCCCGGCCCACCTGACCGACGACGACCACCCGCACCCGCGCACCCATGCGGCCAGCCTCGCCCGCGCGGGCGAGGCCCGCACCCGCACCCGCACCCGGCGCCGGGCGACCGCGGGTCAGCCCCGCAGGTAGCCGTCCAGCCAGTCGAACACCCGCTGGTCGGTCAGCGCACGGGCCAGCGGCTGGCAGTGGCCGTCCGCGCCCTCGGCGGCGGTGAACGGCGCCAGCGTCGACACCGACGGGGTCAGCGCCGCGAGCCGCTGCGACTGCCCGGGCCAGAACGGCTCGCCCTCGGGGTCGGTGATGAGCAGGGGCGTCGTGATGCGGTCGGCCACGTCCGCGACGTCGTACCGGCGGACCTCCCGCAGCGTCGCCGCGTAGCCGTCCGCGCCGTAGGGCCGGGCGCGGAACCGCCACGTCCGGGCGGTCGTCCGGGACAGCTTCATGCCGAGCTCCATGTCCCGGTCGAACGCGTGGTCCTCACCCTTGTCGAGCAGCTTGAGCAGGCTGCCGGGCACCTCGTGCTCCCAGGACGCGGCGACGGACACCACCCCGGGGTCGAGCACCGCGGCGACCGGCCGGTGCTCGAACGCGAGCGCCCGCGCGACCCAGTACCCGGCCTGGCTCACGCCGTAGACGGCCACCCGGTCGCCGTCGACCTCGGGGCGCGCGACGACGGCGTCCAGCACCGGCGTCAGCACCTTCTCCCAGTCCGGGCGGAACGGCACGCCGCGCTCGAACAGCAGCGACTGCTGCCCGGGGCCGTCGAACACCAGCGCGTGGTAGCCGCGGGCGAGCGCCCCGGCGACGCACTCGACCCACAGCGACGTCAGCGAGCCGTCGCTGCCGTTGACGGCCACGACGGTCGGGCGCGGGCCGTCGCCGGGGGCGCGGAACAGGTAGCCGGGCAGCGCGTCGACCTCGTAGGGGACGTACACCCGCACGACGTCGAGGTCGGCGTGGTCGACCCAGGCGTCCCAGGCGCGGCGGTGCGCGCGGAACGTCGGCAGCAGGTCGTCCTCCGACTCGAGCGCGGCCACGGCGTTGACCGCGACCGCGAGGTAGGCCGACGCGCGCAGGTAGGCCGAGGCCGCGCTGACCCGGTGCCCCTCCGCGGCGGACGCGTCGCCCTGCGCGGCCACGCGCTCGCCGAGGTCCCGCCACGCCGCGAACCACGCGTCGTGGTCCTTGGCGTGCACGTCCGCGACCGCGGCCAGCACCTCGCCGACGTCGGCGGCGCCGTGCACCGCGCGACCGAGCGTGCTGCGGATGACCTCGTCGCGGTCGGCCTCGGGGGAGAACCGGGTCGGGTGCGTGCGGTGGCCGGGCATGGTGGGTCCCTCCGGGAGCGGTGGTCGGGTCGCGTCCCACGCTCCTCCGGGTCCCGCGCCCGCCGCCTCATCCGCCGCGGTCGATCCGCCTCAGCCCGCGCGCTGCTCCAGCACCGCCCGCACCCGCGCGGTGTCCGCGTCGGTCCACCCGTCCGGCGCCGCGACGGCCACCCAGCCGTCGAGCGTGAGCGCGTCGTAGTTGTGCCCGTGCCCGTCCGGCACCGACTTGGAGTTCACCAGGTCGAATGTCAGCTGCCAGAACGTCACCAGCGGGTACCAGGTCATCGTCAGGCCGCCCTCGCCGGTGTGCGGCTCGGCGAGCCAGTCCGGGCGGCTGAGCAGCAGGTCCGGGCCCCACCAGACGATCGGGTCGGACGCGTGCTGCAGGTACAGCACCCGCGGGTCCTCCCAGGCGGTCGGCGGGGTGGCCATCTGCGCGGTGTCGCCGGCGAACCGCACGAGCAGGCCGCTCGCGTACACCGGGGCCGCGGACGTGGTGCCGGGGTCGCGCCGCTCCATGAGCGCGTGCCAGACGGGGTTGGAGTTCGGCGGGCCGACCCAGAGCACGCCGTCGGTGCGGGCGCGGATGTCGGCGAGCGAGTCGTAGGCGCTCTCCGAGCCGAACGAGCCGAGGCTCTCCCCGTAGGCCAGCAGCTCAGGGCGGTCGTCGGCGGGCAGCTCGGCCACGCGGGCCTCGACGGCGGCGGCGAGCGCCCGGGCCTCGTCGGCGGCGCGGGACCGGTCGACCAGGAACGACAGCCAGCTCGGCAGGTAGGAGTACTGCGTGGCGACGGTGGCGGTGTCGCCGCCGTGCATCAGCTCCAGCGCGGAGACCGCGGCGTCGTTGACCCAGCCGCTGCCGGTGGTGGTGACGACCAGGAGGACCGCGCGGTCGAACGCCCCGGCGCGCTCGAGGTCGTCGACCGCCAGGGCGGCGCGTCCCTCGGCGCTGTCGGCGCTGTCCAGGCCCGCGTAGACCCGGACCGGCGTGGTGGTCGAGCCGTCGGGCGAGGCGGCCGCCAGCTCGTCGGCGGTGGGGCCCTCGGCCACGAACCGGCGACCCTCCCGGCCGAGGGTGTCCCACGGCACCAGCGACTCCGGGGACCCGGACCGCTCCGCCGCCTCCGGCTGCGTGACGCCCGGGTGGTCCCGGGTGTTCGCCAGCGCGAACGCGCCGTCCGCCGCGGACAGTGCCCGGCCCAGCAGCACGTCGTTGACCAGCACGACGGTCAGCACCGCCACCAGCACGACGGCCACCGCGCCGGCGAGCAGCCGCGGGAACCGCAACCAGCGCCGCAGGCCGCGCTCGAGCCGCAGGCCCACCCAGCGCAGCCCGCGGGCGAGCAGCACGAACGCCGCCGCCACCAGCACCAGCAGCGGCCCGGCGCGGAGCCAGTCGCCGGTGCTCGGCCCGGGCATGCCGATCGCCGCGGTCATCTCCCGCTGCCAGCGCGCGCCGTTGACCAGCGCCAGGAGGAGCCCGCCCACGACGGCGACGGCCAGGGCCGGGGCGAGCCACGGCCGCACCGCGGTCCGCACCCGCGGCGGCACCCGGTGGCGGGCGGCCGCCATCAGGCGTCGCCAGGCGGGCACGTGCCGCAGCGTCCAGGCGAGCGCGACGCCGAGCCCGTACCCCAGCGCCGCCGAGATGCCGGACACCAGGGCCTGGAACAGCCAGTCGCGGGGGAGCAGCGACGGGGTCATGGCCAGCATCGCGAACAGGGTGCCGCCCACGACGCCCGCGGGGCTCGGCGGCCGGGGCCGGTGCCGGCGGCGGACCGCGGTGGGCTCGGCGCCGGGTGCGACGGGCTCGGCGCCGGGTGCGCCGGGTGCGCCGGGCGGCGCGGGCGCGGCGCCGGGGTCCGTCCCGCGACCCGGGTCCGGGGCCGGCGTCGGGGCCGGGGTGGCTGCCGGCTGCGTCATGGGGGTCCCTTCGTGGCGTGCCGCGGGAGCGTGCGGTGGGCCCGTCGCCGTCGGTCTGGCCCCGATCGTCCCAGACCCGCGCCGCGGGTGCGCGACCCGCGGTGGGTGGGTCGCGCGCCCGGCCGCGGGGTGGGCGACACTGGGCCCGCCCCACCCGCGCTCCCAGGAGGTCCACCCGTGGCCACGCCCCCGCTGCCGTCCGACGCCGTCGAGATGCTCCGCCGCCCGAACCCCGCCGTCATGGCGACGCTGCGCTCGGACGGCACGCCGGTGTCCGCCGCGACCTGGTACCTGTGGCGCGAGGACGGCCGGGTGCTGCTCAACCTCGACGGCACGCGCGTCCGGCTGGCGCACCTGCGCCGGGACCCGCGGGTGACGCTCACCGTCCTGGACTCGCACGACTGGTACACGCACGTCACCCTCATCGGGCGGGTCGTCGAGATCACCGAGGACGCCGACCGGTCGGGCATCGACGCGCTCTCCGAGCACTACACCGGGCACCCGTACCCGGACCGGGAGAACCCGCGGTTCTCGGCGGTCGTCGAGGTCGAGCGCTGGCACGGCTGGGGCGCCCACCAGAGCTGACGCCCGCGCCTGCGCCTCAGGCCGTCGCGGGCTCGCGGAGCATGGCCCACGGCCGCGGTCCCCGCACCGGGACCGGGCCCGTCGCCACGAACCCGAACCGCTCGTAGAGCCGGCGGCTCGCGTCGGTCGTCGCCTCCAGGTACGCCGGCAGGCCCGCGGCGTCGACCCGCGCCAGCCCGTGCCGGAGCAGCGCCGAGCCGACCCCGAGCCCGCGCGCGTCCGGCCCCACGGCGATCTCCTCCAGGTACCAGTGCGGCCGCCGGGGCCGGTGCCGCTCGTACCGGGCCATCTGCGCCGCGGCGGTGGGCAGGTGCCGCAGCCCGATCGCCCGCACGACGGCCGGCAGCTGCCGCAGGCGCTCGCGGGCCGGGGCGCCCGGGCCCGGGCCGTGCCACACCGCGACCCCGAGCACCGGACCGCCCGGCTCGGCGCGCGCCACGTCGACCGAGCCGCCCGGCAGCGGGCCGGACCGCAGCTGCGCGACGTGCATCGCGACCAGCCGGGCGGTGCGGTCCCGGTCTCCGGGGACCATCGCCCGGATCACCGGGTCGTCGCCGAGCGCGTCGGCGAGCAGGCGCGCGCACGCGGCGGCCTCGTCGGGGCGGGCGGTCTCGACGACGACGCTCACGGGTGGGTCCTTCCGGTGGTCGGGCGGGTGCCCCCCAGCATGCCCCGACGCGGCGCCCCTCAGGCCGCGACCCCCAGCCGCCGGGCCAGCGGGACCGCGCGCAGCACCGCGTGCGCCGCCGGGCCGCGGGCCGCCACGAGCAGGTCGACCTGCGGGCGCGCCGCGGGCCAGAGCCGCGCGCCGACGGCGTAGTGCGAGCCGAACCCGGGGTCGACGAACGGCGCGTCCGTCGTGCCGAGCAGGTAGGTCAGCGCGGCGAGCCGGCCCACGGACCCGGGGCTGAACCGGCGGAACCGCTCGTCGTACGCGTCGAGCAGCCCGAACCACGCGCCGCCCGACCGGACGTGGAACCCGGCCCAGATCGTCTCGCCGCCCGCGGTGAGCCGGAGCGCGTCGAGGTCCCCGTCCCGGCGGAACGCGTCCACCATCTCCCGGAACCAGCGTTCGTCCGCGGGGTCCAGGCCGAGCGCCGCGCCGCCGCGCGCCGGGTCGCCCTTCCAGCCCGCGGCCTGCAGCGTGACGAACCGGTCGACGGCGGCGGGGTCGTCCGACTCGTCGCGCAGCTCCAGCGGCCCGCCGAGCTCCCGGGCGAGCCCGCGTGCGACGCGCCGGACGTTCCGGGCGTCGTCGGTGCGCAGGTGCGCGGTCGACAGCGGCGGGTCCACGACGACCCCGTCGACGGGATCCGGCACGGGCAGCACGTCGAACGCCTCCCGGGGCGCCCAGGCGCCGACGTCCCGGCTGCGCTCGTGCACCCGCATCCGGCGTCGGGTCGCCACGCCGTCGAGCACCTCGGCGAGCGGGCCCTCCGCGGGGAACCGGCGCAGCAGCGCGAGCCCGGGCAGCCCGACGTCCGGCGCGCCGCGCAGCAGGGCGTCCAGGGCCTCGGGCGCGCGGCCGGTGCGCAGCAGCGGGTGGTGCCGGTCGCACTGCGAGGTCATGAACTCCCCGCCCGTGGTCAGCGCGCGCACCGGCAGCCGCGGGGCGACCCGCTTGGTGGTGACGGCCAGGGCGCCCAGCCACTCGCCGCCCTCGCGCGCGCTGAGCACCCGCACCTCGTGCGCGTCCGGCCGTGCGCGGGCGGTCAGCAGGAACCGCGGGTCGAGGCACATGTTCGGCGCGAGCGCGTCCGCGGCGAGCCGCTGCCACGCGCGGGCGTCGTCGGCGGTGAGGTCGGCCAGCGGCACGAGCCGGATGTCCATGTGCCGACCGTAGGGCGGTCTTTGCCCGGGTTTGTCCTCGTTCGCGGGTGAACTGGGGCGGCCTCACCCGCCCGGCCCAGCGCGACGCCTACGGCAGCCGCACGTGCTGCAGCCCGAGCTCGCGCACGCTCCGCACGCCGAGCAGCGCCATCGTGCGCCGCACCTCGCGGGTCAGGATCTCCGCCGCCCGGTCGACGCCGCGCTCGCCGCCGGCCATCAGCCCGTACAGGTACGCCCGCCCGACCATCGTCGCGTCGGCCCCGAGTGCGAGCGCGGCCACGACGTCGGCACCCGACAGGATGCCGGTGTCCAGCCACACCTCGGCCCGGTCGCCGACCGCCTCCTTGACGTCCGGCAGCAGCCGCAGCGGCACCGGTGCGCGGTCGAGCTGACGCCCGCCGTGGTTGGACAGCACGATCGCGTCCGCCCCGGCGTCGACCACCCGACGGGCGTCCTCGACGGTCTGGATGCCCTTGATGACGAGCGGCCCGTCCCAGGACGCGCGCAGCCACTCGAGGTCGGCGATCGTCATCGTCGGGTCGAACAGCTTGTCCAGCAGGTCGGCGACCGTGCCGCCCCAGGACTGCAGCGAGGCGAACTCCAGCGGCCGGGTGGTCAGCAGGTTGAGCCACCAGGCCGGGTGCATGCCCGCGTCCAGCACCGTCCGCACCGAGAGGGCCGGCGGGATCGAGAAGCCGTTGCGGGTGTCCCGCAGCCGCGCCCCTGCGACGGGGACGTCGACCGTGAGCTGCAGCGCCTCGAACCCCGACGCCTTCGCCCGGGCCATCAGGTCCTCGCCGGCCGAGCGGTCCTTCCACACGTAGAGCTGGAACCACTTGCGCGCCTCGGGCGCCGCGGCGGCGACGTCCTCGATCGACGTCGTGCCCATCGTCGACAGCGCGTAGGGGATGCCCCGGCGCTGGGCGACCCGCGCCACGGCCCGCTCGCCCTCGTGGTGCATCATCCGCGTGAACCCGGTGGGCGCGAAGGAGAACGGCACCGCGGCGGGCTTTCCGAGCATGTCGGTCGTCGTGTCGACCTCGGACACGTCCTGCAGGATCGACGGCCGCAGCTCCAGGTCCCGGAACAGGCGGCGCGCGCGGCGCAGGCTGATCTCGGCCTCGGCGGCGCCGTCGGTGTAGTCGAACACCGACCGCGGCGTGCGGCGGCGGGCGACGGTCCGCAGGTCCGCGATCGTCAGCGCGTCCTCCAGGCGGCGGCGCGTCGGGTCCAGGCGGATCGGCTTGGGCCGCAGCAGCGGCTGGAGCTCGGACCACTTCGGCAGCTGGCGCTCGGTCATGTCGCAGATCCTCCCTCGGCCGGCGGCTCAGCGCAGGAACGCGGCGGCGACGCCGGAGTCGACGGGCACGTGCAGGCCGGTCGTCTGCACCAGGTCCGGACCGGTCAGCGCGAACACCGCGGCCGCGACGTGCTCGGGCAGCACCTCCCGCTTCAGCAGCGTGCGCTGCGCGTAGTAGGCGCCGAGCTCCTCCTCGGGCACGCCGTAGGTGGCGGCCCGCTGCGCGCCCCAGCCGCCGGCGAAGATGCCCGAGCCCCGCACCACGCCGTCGGGGTTGACCCCGTTGACCCGGATGCCGTGCGCCCCGAGCTCGGCCGCGAGCAGCCGGACCTGGTGCGCCTGGTCGGCCTTGGTCGCGGAGTACGCGACGTTGTTCGGGCCGGCGAACAGCGAGTTCTTCGACGCGATGTACACGATGTCGCCGCCCATGCCCTGCGCGATCATCGCCCGCGCCGCCTCGCGGGACACGAGGAAGGACCCGCGCGCCATCACGTCGTGCTGCAGGTCCCAGTCGCGGGCGGTGGTCTCGAGCAGCGGCTTCGAGATCGACAGCCCGGCGTTGTTCACCACCAGGTCGACGCCGCCGAAGGCCAGCACCGCCTCGCGGACCAGCCCGGCGACGGCGTCCTCGTCGGTGACGTCCGCGCGCACCGCGACGGCGACGTCCGGGCCGCCGAGCGCGTCGGCGACCTGCTGCGCATCCTCCAGGTTGACGTCGGCGACCACGACGCAGGCGCCCTCCGCCGCCAGCCGTTCCGCGATGGCCCGTCCGATCCCCGACCCGGCGCCCGTGACGAGCGCGACCCGGGTGGCGAGCGGCTTCGGCGCGGGGCGCCGCGCGAGCTTGGCCTCCTCCAGCGCCCAGTACTCGATCCGGAACTTCTCCGACTCGGGGATCGGGGCGTAGGTGCTGATCGCCTCGGCGCCGCGCATCACGTTGATCGCGTTGACGTAGAACTCGCCGGCGACCCGCGCCGTCTGCTTGTCGGCGCCGAACGAGAACATCCCCACGCCCGGGACGAGCACGATCGCCGGGTCGGCGCCGCGCATCGCGGGGGAGTCGGGGGTCGCGTGCCGCTCGTAGTACGCGCGGTAGTCCTCGCGGTAGGCGGCGTGCAGCTCGCGCAGCCGGGCGACCGCGTCCTCGAGCGGTGCGTCGGCCGGCAGGTCCAGCACCAGCGGCCGGACCTTGGTCCGCAGGAAGTGGTCGGGGCAGGACGTGCCGAGCGCGGCCAGCCGGTCCAGCTCCTCGCGGGACAGGAAGTCCAGCACCACCTCGGAGTCCGTGAGGTGGCCGACCTGCGGCCGGTCCGTCGACGCCAGCCCGCGGACGACGGGCGCGAGCGCAGCGGCCCGGGCGCGCCGCTCGTCCTCGGGCAGGGCGCCGAAGCCGGGCCGGGTGTGCCCGAAGGGGTGCCGGCCGAGCCGCGCCGTGCGCTCCTCGATGAACGCCTCCGCGGTGCGGATGATCCGCAGCGACCGCTCCTCGGCCTCCTCGGAGGTGTCGCCCCACGCCGTGATGCCGTGCCCGCCGAGGACGCAGCCGATCGCCTCGGGGTGCGCGCGGCGGACGGCGGCGATGTCCAGGCCCAGCTGGAACCCGGGGCGGCGCCACGCCACCCACACGACCGCGTCGCCGAACGCCTCGCGGGTCAGCGCTTCGCCGTCCGCCGCCGTCGCCAGCGCGATCCCGGCGTCCGGGTGCAGGTGGTCCACGTGCGCCGCGTCGACCAGCCCGTGCATCGCGGTGTCGATCGACGGCGCCGCGCCGCCGCGGCCGTGCAGGCAGTAGTCGAACGCGGCGACCATCTCGTCCTCGCGCTCCACCCCGGGGTACACGTCCACGAGCGCGCGCAGCCGGTCCAGCCGCAGCACTGCGAGCCCGCCCTCGGTGAGCGTGCCGAGGTCGCCGCCGGAGCCCTTGACCCAGAGCAGCTCGACCGGCAGGCCCGTCGCGGGGTCCGTGGCGGTGCCCTTGGCGGAGGTGTTGCCGCCGGCGTAGTTGGTGGTGCGCGGGTCGGCACCGAGGCGGTTCGAGCGCGCGATCAGGTCGGCGGCGGGGTGGGACATCGTCGTCTCCGGCTCGTGGGGGATGAATCGATTCACAACCTAGGTGCGCCGGTGCTCCGGCGTCAACGGCGCGTCCGCCTCTGGAGTCCGCACCCCGCGCAAAACCCACGGGGTGCCCTTGTCCCACGGGCTGTGCTCTCGCCTCACGGTGTGTGGCCCTCGCCTCACGGCGCGTGGCTGCCGCCTCACGGTGTGTGGCCCTCGCCTCACGGCGCGTGGCTGTCGCCTCACGGTGGGTGGCCCTCGCCTCACACCGGACGCGCTCGCCTCAGAACGGGGGTGGTGCGTCGTGCGGGTCGGTGGTGGCGTCGTGGGTCTGCCCGGTGCCGGGACGGGTGAGGTAGCGGTGGCCGGTGGGGGTGAGCCACTCGTAGAGCCCGGGTTCGATCTGCCGCAGCCGGAAGCCGCCGTCGGTCTTGAGGCGGTGGTGCCGGTGGCACACGGGTCCGAGGTTGTCCGCGTCGGTGCGACCCAGGGGCGCGTCGGCGTGGCCGCCCGGCTGAGGGTGGAACTCCTGGGTGTGGTCGAGCTCGCACGCGCAGGCCGGGACCCTGCAGCCGGGTGCGGCGCAGGTCTTGTCCCGGACGCGGACGAGTTCTGCGAGAGCGGCGGGTGGTCGGTAGCACTCTCGTCCGACGTCCAGGACCCGGTCGGTGAGCGGGTCGGTGACGACCCGCTGCCAGACCCCGCCGATCGCCAGCGCCCGGGCCTGGACGGCGTCGATGGGGCCGTGCCCGTCGAGGTGCGCGGGCTGGTCGTCCAGGCCGAGCAGGGTCGAGGCGGGGATGGTGATCCGGACCTCGGCGCCCGGACGGCCCGAGCAGCGGGTGCAGCCGCGGCGCGCGGTCACGGGCGCGGTCGCGGTCGCGGCAGCGGGCGCGTGGGTGCTGGTCGCGAGGGCGGGTGCGTCGGCTCTGCGCGATGGGCTCGGCGCGGCGGCAACCGTGGTGGTGCCGGCTTCGGTCCCGGTGCCGGTCGAGACGCTCGCGTCGTCTTCGGCCCCGGTGCCGGTCGAGGAGTGGATGTCGTGTGAGGCCTCGGCCCCGGTCCCGGCCCGGGTCCCGGCCTCGACCTCGGTGCGTGTCGGGGACCCGGTCGGTGTTCCTGGCGCTCCGCGCGCAGGAGCCGGGTGGCCCACGCGCGGCGCGGGGTCCGTGGCGGTGCCGCCGACGGGGATCAGGGTGGCGACGGGGTTCGGCTCGACCGTTCGGGTGAGCATCACCCCGTCCCGGTCGGTCATGGTCGCCCCGTTCCACGACCGTCGCGGCTCCGGAGACACCGGCAGTCCTGGGGACAGGTGGACCTCGAACGCCGGGCCGTCCGACTCCGGGACGTCCCCGACCACCAGGTCCCGCAGGCCGTCGGCGCGCAGCTGGTCCAGGGTGCGGTCGTCACCCAGGGCCTTGGCGGTCTTCGCGGCGTGCTCAAGGACCCCGTCGACCCGCAGCGCGTCCGCCGCATCCAGCACCAGCCACATCGAGGCCATGCCGTCCGCCTGGGGGCGGGGGTGGGAGACCCTCCTCGTGCAGCGGGCCCGCTCCCGGCGACTCGCAGCACCCTCGGGGTCGACCAGCCGGATCTCCCGCGCCACCCGCTGGCGCAGTTCGGCGACGGAGCACTGGTCGGCGTCCGGCAGCACCGCGTCCTCGACGGCGTGGGCGACCTGGAACGACAGGTCCGCCAACCCGGCCGCAAGGACCTGGGCCTTGGCTGCGTCGAGGTGCCCGACCTCCAACGCCTCGCGGGTCGCGCCGAGCATCCCGTCGAGCACCAGCGCTCGATGCACGGTCTTCGTCGCCGCCACCCGGGGCCAGCCCAGCCGCATCGCCAGCTCGTCGCCCGCGACGCAGGCCTGGGTCGGGGGCGCACCGGCCAGTGGGGACCACTCCGGGCTCATCTCGTCCCGGGAGGCGAGCTCGGCGATCATGCCCAGGGTCCGGGCGTGCTGGTAGGACTCGATCCGGGTCTGCGCGGCGACCACCTCGACCAGGACCCCTGAGGGCAGCACGCTCGGGTCCAGGCCCCGCAACCAGGCATCCAGCTCGGGCCCGGGCGGGCACGCCGCGATCGCCTCGATCTGCCGCTGCTCACCCGTGCGCGGCGCACCGCCGGCCGCCACGACCGCGTCCGGGCCGAAGTCGGTCAGGCACGTCCCGTCCGCCCCGTAGACGGGCAGCACCACGGCGGCGACCGGGTCGCCGTCGGGGTGTTCCTGCAGGTCAGATGCCATGGAACGACACTACCGACGGCCACCGACACGACCCCGGCGCCCGGACCGAGCCCTGGGGACGAGGCACGGCCACCGCACTTGTGGACGACTCGGCGCCCGCACGAGCAGCCGCGCGAGCAGGCGCACCCAGGACGCGCTCAGCCGAGCGGGACCTCCCAGGACAGCAGCGTCCCCTGCCCGCCGGGCGCGACCCCGAGCGAGAACGTCCCGCCGTGGTGCGCGGTCGGCCCGAAGGCCGTCACCCCCGCAGCCGCTCCTCCGCCCGCGCCCACGCCCCCTCGGGCCCCCGGGGTCGGTGCGTGACGAGCTCGGACGACGCGCGCACGACCGCGCGCGCCGCCGGCAGCCCCCCGGACAGCTCGCCGAGCGCGAGCGCCTGGGTCAGCAGGTTGCCGACCGCGGTGGCCTCGACCGGCCCGGCGACGACCGGCAGGCCGGTGGCGTCGGCGGTGAGCCGGCACAGCAGCGCGTTCCGGGCGCCGCCGCCGACCACGTGCACGACCTCGACCGGGTGCCCGGACAGCGCGCCGGCCTGCCGGACCGCCCGCCGGTACGCCAGCGCGAGCGAGTCGAGGACGCAGCGCACGACCTCGGGCGGGCTCCCCGGCACCGGCTGCCCGGTGCGCCGGGCGGCGGCGGCGATCCGCCCGGGCATGTCGCCCGGCGGCGCGAACGCCGGGTCGTCGACGTCGAGCACCGTGCGCAGGGCGGGCACCTCGGCGGCCGCGGCGAGCAGGACGCCGAGGTCCTGGGGTGAACCGGCGTCCGCCCACGCGCGGAGCGACTCCTGGAGCAGCCACAGCCCGGCGACGTTCCGCAGGTACCGGACGGTCCCGGCGACGCCGAGCTCGTTGCTGAAGTTCGCGGCGCGGCTCGCCTCGGACAGGACGGGGGCGTCGAGCTCGACGCCGACCAGCGACCACGTGCCCGAGGAGATCCACGCCGCGGGGGCGTCGCCCAGGGGCACCGCGGCCACGGCGGAGGCCGTGTCGTGCGAGCCCACCGCCACGTGCACGGCGCCGCGCAGGCCGAGGTCGGCGGCGACGTCGGGCAGCACGGGCCCGAGCACGGTGCCGGGCTCGACGAGCGGGGCCAGCAGCCGCCGCACGTCGCCGGCGGGGGAGGCGGCGAGCGCGTCGAGCACGGCCGGGCTCCACCGGCGGGTGGCCGGGTCGAGCATGCCGGTCGTGGAGGCGTTGGTGACCTCGGTGACGTCGGCGCCGGACAGCCACCGGCCGAGCAGGTCGGGCACGAGCAGCAGCCGGTCGGCGGCGCGCAGCGGCGCGGTACCGCCGGCCGCGAGCAGCTGGTACACGGTGTTGAACGGCTGCACCTGGCTGCCGGTGGCCGCGTGGTGCGCGGCGGGGTCGAGCAGCCGGGCGAACGCGTCGGCCGCCCCGGCGGTGCGGGCGTCGCGGTAGTGCACGGGGTTGCCGAGCAGGTCGCCGTCGGCGTCGAGCAGCCCGTAGTCGACGGCCCAGGTGTCGATGCCGACGGACGCGACGGGGCCGGACGTGCGCGCGGCGGCGCGCAGGCCGTCCTGGACGCCCGCCCACAGGGCCAGGACGTCCCAGTGCAGCCGGCCGCCGGCGCGCACCGGCCGGTTCGGGAACCGCCCGGCCTCGTGGGTGACGAGCCGCCCCGCCTCGAGCCGTCCGGCCAGCACGCGGCCGCCGGACGCCCCGAGGTCGACGGCGACCAGGGACGGGGAGGGCGGCATGGGTCAGGCGCCCCAGCCGGCCTGCTGCCCGCCGACGCGGTCCGCGGCGATCTGCTCGGCGTAGCCGGAGGCGGCGTAGGCGGCGAGCGGGTCGCGCGGCAGCCCGCGGGACTCCCGCCGGTCGGCCAGCGCCGGGCGCACGTCGGTCCAGAACGCGTCCATGTAGACCGCGTTGGCGCCGAGCACGTCGCCGGCCTGCTGCGCCGCGGCCAGGGCGTCGCGGTCGATCAGCAGGGCGCGGGCCGTCATCTCCTGGACGTTGAGCACCGAGCGGATCTGCCCCGGGATCTTGTCCTCGATGTTGTGGCACTGGTCGAGCATGAACTGCACGTCCGACCCCGCGTCCAGCCCGCCGCCGCGCACGACCTCGGCGAGGATCCGGAACAGCTGGAACGGGTCGGCGGCCCCGACGATGAGGTCGTCGTCGGCGTAGAACCGGGAGTTGAAGTCGAACGACCCGAGCCGGCCCAGCCGCAGCAGCTGGGCGACGATGAACTCGACGTTGGTCGACGGCGCGTGGTGGCCGGTGTCGAGGCAGACGACGGCCCGGTCGCCGAGCGCGGTCGCGTGCGCGTACGCGGTGCCCCAGTCGGGGACGTCCATCGTGTAGAAGAACGGCTCGAAGATCTTGTACTCCAGCACGAGGCGCTGGTCGCCGGACAGCCGCGCGTAGATCTGCGCCAGCGAGTCGGCGAGCCGGTCCTGCCGGTCGCGGATGTCGCCCTGGCCGGGGTAGTTGGTGCCGTCCGGCAGCCAGATCTTCAGGTCCCGCGACCCGGTGGCGTGCATGACGTCGAGGCACCGGAAGTGGTGGTCGACCGCCTTCTGCCGGACCCGGGGGTCGGCGTGCGTGAGCGAGCCGAGCCGGTAGTCGTCGTCCTGGAACGTGTTCGAGTTGACCGTCCCGAGCCGCAGGCCGAGGTCGTCGGCGTACGCGGCGAGCTTGCCGAAGTCGTCGACCAGGTCCCACGGGATGTGCAGCGCCACCGAGGGCGCGAGTCCGGTGAGCCGGTGCACCTGCGCCGCGTCGGCGAGCTTCTCCTCGATCGTGCGCGGGGTGCCGGGGGTCGTGAACACCTTGAACCGGGTGCCGGCGTTGCCGAACGCCCACGAGGGCAGCTCGATCGCCTGCCGGTCGAGCGCGGCGGCGATCTCGGGGGTGAACGACATGGTGTCTCCTTCGACGAACCTGGATGAATCGTTTCATTGTGCAGACCGCGCCAGCAAGCCCGTGCCCGGGCGGGGCGGGTCGTGAATCGATGCAGGCCCCGGGCGTGGCTATGCTGCGCCGGACGGGACGCGGCTCGCGGACCCGCGCGGGCACCGGACGGGAGCGGAGGTGAGCGGTGTCGACCTCGGCCACCCGGCGCAGCTCGATCGGTGACGTCGCGCGGCTGGCGGGCGTGTCCGTCGGCACCGTGTCGAACGTGCTGAACCGCCCCGACCGGGTGGCGGCCGCGACCCGCGAGCGGGTGCTCGACGCGATCCGGCGCCTGGCCTTCGTCCCCAACGCCTCGGCCCGCCAGCTGCGCGCCGGCACGATCACCACCGTCGGCGCGATCGTGCTGGACATCCGCAACCCGTTCTTCACCGAGGTCGCGCGCGGCATCGAGGACCGGCTGGCGGAGGCCGACCACACGCTGATGCTGGCGAGCTCCGACGACGACCCCGAGCGCGAGGCCCGCTACCTGCGGCTGTTCGAGGAGCACGGCGTCTCGGGGCTGCTCGTGGTGCCGACCGGCGACGACCTCGGCCCGCTGCTGGCCCTCGCGTCCCGCGGCGTGCACACCGTCCTGCTCGACCGCCCGTCGCCGACGGACGCGCTGTCCTCGGTCGCGGTGGACGACGTCGCGGGCGGCACGCTCGCGGGCGAGCACCTGCTCGACCTCGGCCACCGCTCGGTCGTCATGCTCAACGGCCCGCACGCGATCCGCCCGTGCCGGGACCGGCTCACCGGCCTGCGCCGGGCCGTCGAGCGCCGCGGCCTGGACCCGGACGCCGTCGTCCGCGAGGTGCCGCTGCCGTCCCTGGACGCCGGGGGAGCGGCCGCCGTGTTCGCGGCCCTGCTCGAGGGCGACCAGCCGCCGACCGCGGTGTTCTGCGTGAACGACCTGGTCGCGATCGGCGTGCAGCGGGAGATCCGCCGGCGCCGGCCCGACCTGATCGGCTCGATCGCGATCGTCGGGTACGACGACATCGAGGTGGCGGCCGAGCTGGCCACGCCGCTCACCTCGGTGCGCCAGCCCGCGCACGACCTGGGGTTCCGGGCCGCCGAGATCCTGCTCGCCCGCTCCGGCGACGGCGTCCCCAGCACCCAGCACCAGGTGTTCCAGCCGGAGCTCGTGGTCCGGTCCTCCAGCGTCCCCGCCTGACCCGTTCGGCACCGGTCAGCCCTTGACCGCGCCCGAGGTCATGCCCGCGACGATCTGCCGGTTGAAGAACGCGTACATGATCAGCGGCGGGATCGTGATGAGCAGGACGTCCGCGAACAGCAGGTTCCACTGGTTCAGCCCCTGCGACTGGTAGTTGTACAGCGTGAGCTGGACCGTGGCGTTGTCGGCCCCGGGCAGGAAGTACAGCGCGTAGGTGAAGTCGTTGAACACCGTCACCGCCTGGACGACGACGACGGTCACGACGACGGCGCGCAGCAGCGGGAAGATCACCGAGAAGAACAGCCGGCTCGGCCCGGCGCCGTCGATCAGCGCCGCCTCGTCGAGCTCCCGCGGGATCGTCGCGACGAAGGCGCGGAACAGCAGGATGCAGAACGACAGCCCGAACGCCACGTGCACCGCGATGAGGCCGGCCATCGTCTTGAACAGGCCGACGCCCTGGAGCACCCAGATGGTCGGCACGACGGCCGGCGGGATGATCAGCCCGGCCAGGACGAGGGCGTCGACGACCGGGTTCCACCGGCTGCGCCGGCGCTGGACGACGTAGCCGACCATCGCGGCGAGCACGGTCATGATCGCGACCGCCGCCACGGTCAGGACGGTCGAGTTCCAGAACGCCCGGACGAGCTGCCCGTCGTTGGTCGCGAGCACCGTGCGGACGTTCTCCAGCAGCGCCCACTCGGTCGGCAGCGAGAAGTCGAGGTCGAGCGCGTCCTGCTGGGTCTTCGACGCGGTGAGCAGGACGAACACGAACGGCACGACGAACACGACGGCGGTCGCGACGATCGCGACGGACCCGAGGGCGACCCCGCGGCGCCTCACAGCGGCACCTCCTTGCGGTTCAGCCACCGGGACAGCGGGAAGATGATCACCGCGATCACGACGAACAGGACCACGTTGCCCGCGGTCGACAGCCCGTAGAACCCGGCCTGGTACTGCTTGTAGATCACCGAGCCGATGACGTCGCTGCTGAAGCCCGGCCCGCCGCGCGTCATCGTCCAGATCAGGTCGAACGACCGCAGCCCGCCGATCAGCGACAGCAGCACCACGGTGACCGTGGCGGGCCGCACGAGCGGGAGCGTGATGCTCCGGAAGTTCTGCCACGCGCTCGCGCCGTCCACCCGGGCCGCCTCGTAGTACTCCTGCGGGATCGCCACCAGGCCGGCGATGTAGATGAGGGTCGCGAGACCGACGCCCTTCCAGACGTCGACCATGGCGACGGAGAACAGCGCCAGGCTCGGGTCGGTCAGCCAGCCGGGCCCGGCGACGCCGACCCAGGACAGGACGGTGTTGACCGCGCCGTCGAACGGGTCGAGCAGCACCTTGAACATCACCCCGACGCCGATCGTGCTCACCAGGACGGGGAAGAACACCACGGACCGCAGCCAGCCGCGGGCGATGATCTGCGAGGTCAGCAGGACGGCCAGCGCGAGGCCGAGCACCACCTTGGCGCCGGAGGTGAGGAACGCGTAGACGAACGTGTTCACGAAGCCCTTGACCAGCGCCGGCTCCCGGAAGAACTGCTGGAAGTTGTCCAGCCCGATGAACTCGGCGGAGTACAGGTCCCACCGCGTGAGCGCGAACCAGAACGACGCGCCCGTCGGGACGACGAACAGCACGAGGTAGAACACGCCGGCCGGCAGGAAGAACCACGTCGGGTACGGGCTCCGGGCGCCGGCCCGGCGGGTCTGCCGCCGGGCCGGGCGCTCGGTCGTCCGCTCGAGGGCGGAGTGCACGAGGGTCATGGAGCTACCAGTCCAGGCCGAGCTGCTGGGCCTGCTTGACGACGTCCTCGTCGTAGAGGGCGGCGCCGTCCTCGGCGCTCCGGATCCCGGAGCCGACCTCGACGGTGATCTGCTCGAGGGCGGGGCCCTTGATCGGCGACAGGAACTCCAGCGCCAGGCCGGTGTCCCCGGAGTCGAAGTAGGGCTGCATGTCGGACACCAGGGCCGGCACGTCGTCGGGCAGGTCGCAGCCGTCGACGACGAACGGGCCGCCGACGTCGGTGGTGTCCGCCTGCACGGCGCACGAGTCCGGGGTGACGAGCCAGGCGACGAACGCCTTCGCCGCGTCGAGCTGGGCGCCCTCGGTCGACTTGGGGATGTACATGCCGTTGGGCATCCACACGGTGAGCCCGTTGTCGTCGCTCTCCGAGCTCGGCAGCGGGAACACGCCGAGGGTGTCCGCGGCGTCCGGGTAGTTCTCGCCGATCGACGACGCCACGTTGCCGGTGAGCATCGGGTAGTGCGCCGCCTCGCCCTCGGCGAGCATCTTCACGGCGTCGTCGTACACCGCCGAGGCGAAGTCCTCGTTGAGGAAGCCGCCGTCGAACACCTCCTGCAGGTGCTCGAACCCGGCGAGCGCCGGCTGGTCCGCGTACTTCTTCTCGCCCTGGGTGTACGCCTCGGCCCAGCCCGGGTCGGCCGCCTCGACGTTGTAGAAGTCGCCGAGCACCGGCACCTGCGAGGTCCAGGTGTCGCCGTAGGTCTGCGCCACCGCGACCAGCCCGGCGTCCTTGATCGCCTGGTTGTTCGCCATGTACTCGTCCCAGGTGGTGGGGACCTCCAGGCCCAGGTCCGCGTAGATCGTCTTGTTGTAGATGACCGCGCCCGCGAACGACGCGCCGACGGGGGCGCCGTACAGGTCGGTGTCCGTGGAGACGACCGTCTTGAAGTTGTCGTCGATCGTGCCGACCCAGTCCTCGTCGCCCAGCGGCACCAGGTTCTGGTCGGGGTTGAGCGCCTGGAACAGCGAGCCCGAGTTGTACCAGAACAGGTCGTTCATCTCGCCGGTGGCCAGGCGGGTCTTGATGAGGTTGTCGCCCTCGGAGCCGGCGGGGTGGGTCTCGACCTCGATGGTGACGTCCGGGTTCTCCTCGGCGTAGGCGGCCTTGAGGCCGTCCCAGAGGGCGACGGACGCGGGGGAGCTGTCGATGTAGACGGAGAGGGACGTGGCGTCGCCGCCCTCGCCGCCCCCGTCACCGGATCCACCGCACGCGGTCAGCGCGAGCGCGGCGGCGACGACCGCCGCGCCGGCCGTCAGGGATCGGGTCCTGTTCACGCTTACCTCCTCGTAGGCGCCGGGCGTCGTTGCCCCGACAGTGGCTTGAACCGATTCACTGCTGCGGTGAGGCTAGGGGAGGCGGGTATCTGGGTCAAGAGTCCTAGGCATCACGACTTGGCATCGTCTCGCTGCGCCGCCGCGGGCCTTGACGACCTCGCGCGCCGCGGGTGACGATGCCGCAGGTGAGGGTTGAAGCGATTCACCACGCGGTGGCGCCGGCCCGCGACGACGACGTCGACGAGAGGACCCACGGACCCATGACCACCTGGCAGGCACGCTTCATCGCGCCCGACGCCGCGCTCGACGCCGCCCCGCTGCTCCGGCGCGTGCTCACGCTCGACCGGGACCCCGTCGAGGTGGCCTCCGCCGAGCTCGTGCTGAGCGCGCTCGGCGTGGTCGAGGCGCGGATCGACGGGCAGGCCGTCTCGGGCGACCTGCTCACGCCGGGCTGGTCCGCGTACGAGGAGCGGCTGCGCTACGCGCGGCACGACGTGACGGCCCTGCTGACGCGCCGCACGCCCACGCTCGGGCTCGCGCTCGGCGACGGCTGGTGGCGCGGCCGGCTCGGCTGGGGCGAGGGCGCGCGCCCGTACGGGGACGAGATCGCCGGGTTCGCCGAGCTGCGGGTCACCTACCGCGACGGCGCGGTCCAGGTCGTCGCGACCGACCGGACCTGGCGGGCCGCCGCGGGCGCGGTCACCGCGGACTCGCTGTACGACGGCCAGTCGGTGGACGCGCGGCGGCTCGACCCGGGCTGGGCGGGGCCGTTCGACGGCGACGCGCCCGCGGACCCCCGGTGGGGCGGCGTGCACGAGGTGGCGTTCGACACCGACCGGCTCGCGCCGTACCTCGCCCCGCCGGTGCGCCGGCTCGCGGAGCGCGCGCCCGAGCGGGTCTGGCGCAGCCCGTCCGGGAAGGTGCTGGTCGACTTCGGGCAGAACCTGGTCGGCTGGGTGCGGGTCCGGGTGCGCGGGGCGGCGGGCGACGTGGTCACCCTCCGGCACGCCGAGGTCCTCGAGCACGACGAGCTCGGCGTCCGGCCGCTGCGGGCGGCGCGGGCGACCGACCGGTTCACGCTGTCCGGCGGCGACGACGTGTTCGAGCCGACCTTCACGACCCACGGCTTCCGGTACGCGGAGGTCGACGGCTGGCCCGGCGGGCCGGACGCGATCGGCGACGGCGCGCTGACGGCGGTCGTGGTCGGCTCCGACCTGACCCGCACCGGCTGGTTCGAGACGTCCGACCCGCTGCTGAACCGGCTGCACGAGAACGTCGTCTGGGGCATGCGCGGCAACTTCGTCGACGTCCCCACCGACTGCCCGCAGCGCGACGAGCGCCTCGGCTGGACGGGCGACATCGCCGCGTTCGCGCCCACCGCGTGCTTCCTCGCCGACGCGTCCGGGTTCCTCGGCGACTGGCTCGTCGACCTGTGGGCCGAGCAGCGCGCCGACGGGTACGTGCCGTACGTCGTCCCCGACCTGCTGCGCCGGATGGCCGAGGGCCCCGCCGAGTTCGAGCCCGCCGACGCCACCGCCGTCTGGGCCGATGCCGCGGTGTGGGTGCCGTGGGCGCTGTGGCAGGCGTACGGGGACCGCGCGGTCCTCGAGCGGCAGTACGACTCGGTGCTCGACCACGTCCGGCACGTCGCCGGGCTGCTGTCGCCGAGCGGGCTGTGGGACACGGGCTTCCAGTTCGCCGACTGGCTCGACCCGGACGCCCCGCCGGACCGCCCGGACGCCGCGAAGGCCGACAAGGGCGTCGTCGCCACGGCGTGCGCGTACCGGACCGCGGACCTCGCCGCGCGGATCGCGACCGTCCTCGGGCGGGACGCGGACGCGGCGGAGCTCGCGGTGCACGCGGCGCGGGTGCGCGCGGCGTTCCGGGCGGCGTACGTGGACGCCGGCGCGCGCCGGGTCCGGTCCGACGCGGCGACGGTCTACGCCCTGGCGATCGAGTTCGGCCTGCTGGACGCCGAGGAGCGGGTCTGGGCGGGCGACCGGCTGGCCGAGCTCGTCGCGGCGGCCGGGCACCGGATCTCGACGGGCTTCGCGGGCACCCCGTTCGTCACCGACGCGCTCACCTCGACCGGTCACGCCGGCACCGCGTACCGGCTGCTGCTGCAGCGGGAGGTCCCGTCCTGGCTGTACGCCGTCACCATGGGCGCGACGACCGTCTGGGAGCGCTGGGACTCGATGCTGCCCGACGGCACGATCAACCCCGGCGAGATGACCTCGTTCAACCACTACGCGCTCGGCGCCGTCGCCGACTGGCTGCACCGCGTCGTGGGCGGCCTCGCCCCGCTCGAGCCCGGCTACGCGCGGGTGCTGGTGGCGCCGGTGCCCGGGGGCGGGCTGGAGTGGGCGCGCACGACGCTCGACACCCGGCACGGCCGGGTCGCCGTCGGCTGGCGGCACGAGGGCGGCGAGCTGGCGGTCGACGTCGAGGTGCCCGACGGCGTCGAGGCGGTCGTCCGGCTCCCGGGGGCCGAGGACCGGGTCCTGGGCTCGGGGACGCACCGCGTGACGGCGGCCGTCGCGGGCCCGGAGCCGGTCCCCGTGGGGTGATCCGGGGGCGCCGCCGTCAGGCCGCGGCGGCCGCGCGGGCGATGCGGTCGACCGCCTCCGTCAGGACCTCGGGGGAGCACGCGAGGTTGAGACGGGCGAACCCCGCGCCCTGGCGGCCGAAGTCCGGGCCGCTGGTCAGGGCCACGCGCGCGTCCGCCAGGACGCGCGCCGCCGGGTCGTCGCCCCAGCCGAGCGCCGACAGGTCGAGCCACGCCAGGTAGCTCGCACCCGGGCGGCGGTACCGCACCTGCGGCAGCCGCTCCGCGAGCAGCCGCTCCAGCAGGTCGGCGTCGTGCTCGATCGCGGCGACGGTCCCCGCCAGCCAGTCCCGGCCGTGCGCGAAGCCCTCCCGGGTGGCGATCGCGCCGAAGTGGCCGGTGCGGCCGGTGACCTCCTCGGGGAGCCCGAGCACCAGGTCCGCCATCGGGCCGCCCGCGGCCACCGCCAGCGCGCACTTCAGCCCCGCGAGGTTGAACGCCTTGCTCCCGGACTCCGCGGCGATCCCGTGGGCCCGCGCCGCGTCGGAGACGCTCAGGTAGGGCGTGAACGTCCGGCCGGCGTGGGTGAGCGGCGCGTGGATCTCGTCGCTCAGCACGAACCCGCCGTGCCGCTCGACGACGTCCGCGAGGGCTGCCAGGTCGGCGCGGTCGTGCACCAGGCCCAGGGGGTTGTGCGGGTGGCAGAGCAGCACGCCCCGGGCCGCGCCGGACTCCAGGGCCGCGTCGATGCCGTCGACGTCGAGCCGGTGGGTGGTCCCGTCGTCGAGCAGCGGCACCTCGACCACGGCCGCGCCCGCCTCCGGGACCAGCTCGAAGAACGGCGGGTACACCGGCGGCGTGATGATGACGCCCTGCCCCGGCTCGACCAGCCGCCGCAGGGCCTCCACGATCACGACGCTGACGTCGGTGGCGGTGCGCATCAGCGCGGGGTCGGGGGACCAGCCCCACGCGTCGGCCGCGTAGCCCGCGAACGCCTCCTTGGCGCCGCCGCCCGAGGCGTGCACGTACCCGGTGTCGCCGCGCTCCAGCGCCTCGCGGAGCGCCGCCGTGATCGCGGGCGCGAGCGGGTAGTCCATCTCCGCGACGAACAGCGGGAGCACGTCGTCCGGGTGGGCCGCCCACTTCTCGCTGCCGCGGCGACGCAGGACGTCGAGCGGGTGGGCCTGGGTCATCGGGGGCACCCGGGCAGGCTAGACGCGCGCCGGGAGCCGGCGCACCCGCCGATCACCCGCCCGGCGCGTCGTCCGCCCCCTCGGAGCGCGAGCGCGGGCCGGGCGCGGGGACGTCCGGGGGGACGGACACCGGCCCCGCCTCGGCGGGGCGTGGCCGGTCCTGCGGGTGCAGCCGGACGGCGACCAGGGCGACGTCGTCCTCACCGGGCCCGCCGGGGAGCTCCGCGAGCAGCGCGTCGCACAGGTCGTCGAGGTCCCGGGCGCCGTGCCGGGCGAGCGCCGCGCGCAGGTCGGCCAGCCCGGCGCGCAGCGGCCGGTTCCGCCGCTCGACCAGGCCGTCGGTGTAGAGCAGGACGGTCTCGCCGTACGCGAGGACCGTCTCGTGGTCGACCCGCTCCCGCGCGGGGTCGATGCCGAGCAGCAGATCGGGCCGCTGCTCGTCCAGCACGCGGACCGTCCCATCGGGGCCGACCACCATCGGCGGCGGGTGACCCGCGCTGGACCAGCGCAGCCGCGTGCGGCCTGCGGCACGCTCCTCGGGCGTCTGCTCGACGCGCGCGACGACGACCGTCGCGAGCGCCGGGATCTGCAGCGTCCGGACGGCGGCGTCGAGCAGGGCCAGCACGTCGGCCGGGCTGTTCCGCGTGACGACCGCGATCGCGCGGAGCATCGACCGGAGCTGCGACATGAGCGCCGCGGCCTCGACGTCGTGCCCGACCACGTCGCCGATGACGAGCATCGTGCCGCCGTCGTGCTGCAGGAACGCGTCGTACCAGTCGCCGCCGACGCGGGCCGCCTCCGCCGCGGGCTGGTAGCGGACGACGACCTGCATGTGGTCGGGCTCGACCGGCGCCGTGAGCAGCGAGCGCTGGAACGTCGCGGCGACGTCGCGCTGCCGTCGGTAGAGCCGCGCGTTGTCCAGGGCGATCGCGGCCGTGGCGATCACCTCCACCACGGAGGCGACCTCCTGCGGCGACAAGGGCGGCCGGCCGGGGCCGTTGAAGAGGCTGACGGCGCCGAGCGTGCGCCCGCGGCTCCTGAGCGGGGCGACGGTGAGAGAGCTCGGCGCGAGCAGCCCGACCAGGTCCCGGGCGGGTCCCGGGAGGAGCACGCGGTCCAGCGCCTCGACCGCGGCGTCGTGCACGTGCACCACCTCGCCGGAGTCGATCGCGCGCATGAGCATCGACCCCGGGACGAGCGCCCCGATCCGCTCGCGCGCGTACGCGGCGACCTGGTCCCGGCGGGCCGGGTCGGCGTGCCACCAGCCGACGTCGCGCAGCCGGCGGCGCGGGGCGCGGGACTCGTCGTCGTCGACGAGCGTCACCAGGCACCAGTCGGCGACCGCGGGGACGAGCAGGCGGGTCAAGCGCTCGACGGCCTCGTCGAGGGCCATCGTCCGGCCGAGGTCGGTCGCCACGGCCGACACCAGGGAGCGCTGCCCCACCGTCGTGCCCCGCACCTGACCCCCTCGCCCCGGGGTCCGCCTCGTCACCGGGGGCGGACCGCTGAGGCAGACGGTACGGCAGGGCCGCGCGCCGGCGCTCGGCGGGTCGCACCACCGTCGGGTCGCAGGACCGTCACCGGCGGCCGAGCCCCGCCGGCCGTCACCAGCGGAGCGTGAACCAGACGACCTTGCCGCCGTCGGGCGCGGGCCGCCAGCCCCACGCCGACGTGACGGCGTCGAGGATGTGCAGCCCGTGCCCGCCGGGAAGCCCCTCGCGGTTGCTGCGCCGGCGGGGGAGCACGGCGGCGGCGGCGTCGCCGACCTCGTAGGTGAGCTGCCGGCGCGCGCCGACGACGCTGACGGTGATCGTCCGGGTGCCGGGGGCGTGCCGCAGCGCGTTCGTGAACGCCTCGCTCATCGCGAGCTGCACGGCGTCCACGACGTCGTCCGGCGCGCCGGCCGCGCCCGCCCGTTCCATCGACCAGCTGCGGGCGCTCGCCAGGGACGAGGCCGACGACGGGAACGCGCGCTCGTCACCGCGACTCGTCCCAGGCACCCGCCGACCGTACCCGCCGCCGCAGCCCACGGCCCGCCGACACGGCAGGACCGCCTCCGACCTCACCCCGGCCGTCACCCTCCGGCTGGCCGGGCGCGCACTCGGCGCGACGGGACGGGGCCCCGCCCGCATACTGACCCCGTGACCTCGCTCCCGACGCCCGCGGGCGCCCAGCCGCACGGCGGCCGCCTGCACGTCGACCCGGACCGCCCCGGCGTGCTGCGCGCCGAGGGCGAGATCGACATCGACGTGGTGCACACGTTCGCCGAGGAGCTCGGCGTCGACGAGGTCGCCGCGGGCCGGGTGCTCGCCACGTCCGGGGTCGAGGAGGTCGACCTCACCGGGGCCACGTTCATCGACTCGTCGGCGATCGCGCTGCTCGTGTCGATCGCCCCGCACCGGCGGCCCGAGCGGCTGCGCGTGCGCGGCGCGACCGGGGCGCCGCTGATGACGCTGCAGGTGACGGGGCTCGACTCCCTGCTGGACCTGGTGCCGGCCGAGGGCTGAGCCCAGGGCGCCCGGGCCCCGGGCGGGCTGCGGTCACACGGCCGCGAGCGCCGCCTCCCGCGCGTCCGCCGTGCCGCGACGGGTGAGCGGGGCCCGGAGCCCCAGGTGCTCCCGCAGCGTGGTCCCCGCGTACGCGGTCCGGTACGCCCCGCGCTCCTGGAGCTCCGGCACGACCCGGTCGACGACGTCGTCCAGCCCCGACGGCACGAGCCAGGGGCTGAGGTTGAACCCGTCGACGGCGCCCGTCCGCACGAACCGCACCAGCCGGTCGGCGACCGCGGACGGCGTGCCGACGAAGCCGCGCTCGCCGGACACGCGGATCACCAGGTCGCGGATCGACAGGCCCTCGGCCTCCGCGAGCGCGCGCCACCGCGCCGCGACCTCGTGCGTACGGGCGCCGGTGGTCGACGAGCCGCCCTCCCCGCCGAGCTCGGCCACGGCCGGGTCGTGCGCGGGCAGCGGGCCGTCCGGGTCGTAGCCGCCCAGGTCCTCGCCCCAGATGGTCCCGACCACGTGCAGCGCGGTGGCGGGCGTGACCTGCTGCCGGGCGACCCAGCGCGCCTTCTCCTCGGCCTCGGCGGGCGTGTCGCCGACGACGATCGCCGTGCCCGGGAAGATCTTCACGTCGTCCTCCGGCCGGCCCGCCGCGACGGCGCGCGCCCGGATGTCCGCCGCGAACGCGAGCGCGTCGGCGAGCACCGACCCGTGCCGGGAGAAGATCACGTCCGCCGACCGCGCGGCGAAGTCCCGGCCCTGCGGCGAGTCGCCGGCCTGGAAGATCACCGGGTGCCCCTGCGGGCTGCGTGGCGTCGTGGGGTCGATCGTCACGTCCAGCAGGTCGCCGTGCGCCTCGACGCGCGCGACCCGCTCGCCGGGGCCCTCCGGCCACGCGTCCCAGATCCGCCGGGCCGTCGCGAGGACCTGCTCGGCGCGGTCGTAGCGGCGGGCGTGGTCGAGGTAGCCGCCGCGGCGGAAGTTCTCGCCGGTCCACGCGTTGTCGGTGGTCACGACGTTCCAGGCGGCCCGCCCGCCGGACAGCACGTCCAGGCTCGCGAGCCGCCGGGCCAGGTCGACGGGGTCGTTGTACGTGGTGTTCTGGGTGGCGACCAGGCCGATCCGCTCCGTCACGGCGGCCAGCGCGGCGAGCTGCGTGATCGCGTCGGGGCGGCCGACGACGTCGAGGTCGTGCAGCCGGCCCCGGCTCTCCCGCAGGCGGAGGCCCTCGCCGAGGAAGAACGCGTCGAACAGGCCGCGCTCCGCGGTGCGGGCGACCCGATCGAAGGACGCGAAGTCGGTCTGCGACCCGGACTCGGGGTCGGACCAGATCGTCGTGTGGTTGACGCCCTGGAAGAAGACGCCGAAGTGGACCTCGGCGTCGGGGCGGGTGATCGGGTACCGGTCGTCGGCGGTGTGGTCGCTCGGCTCGGTGTGCTGGGTCACGGCGGGCTCCTCAGGCGGTCGCGCGGGCCGCGCCCGCGAAGCGGTTCTCGGGCCGCGCGAGGCCCAGGTGGTCGCGCAGGGTGGCGCCCGCGCGCGGGGCGGCGGCCCGCCGGTCGGCGCGCAGGGCGGGCAGCACGTCCCGGGCCAGCACCGGCAGGTCGGCGTCGAGCGCGGCGGCGAGCAGCCGGACCCCGGCGACCGCGGGGTCGTCCGCGAGCTCGGCCAGCAGCGCGTGCAGCCCGGCTGCCGTGCCCACGTGGCGCAGCGCGGTGCCCGGCGCCCACAGCCCGGCGGCGTCGAGCTCGGCGAGCCGGTCCGCGGCCGTGCGACCGCCGGCGTCGAGGACCACCTGCACCTCCACCACCGCCCGCGCGCCGGGGTCGGCGTCTGCCGCAGCCTGTGCCGCGGCCCGGGCGCCCGCGGCGTCGGGACCGCCGACCAGCACGACGTCCACGAGCCGCTCGCCGTCCCTGCCGGGACCGGCGACGTCCCCGGCCCGTGCCAGGACGACGGGCTGGCCCTGCGGCGGCCGCGGCGTGATGAGCGGGCCCACGACGGAGAACGACTCCCCGGCGAAGTCCACCCGGTGGATCCGGTCCCGGTCGACGTAGCGGCCGGTGGCGACGTCGCGGATCACCGCGTCGTCCTCCCAGGAGTCCCACAGGTCCCGGACGACCTGGACCACGTCCCGGGCCTCGCGGCCGAGGTCGGCGACCGGCGCGCGACCGTACGCCGCCGGGGCGGCGTCGCCGGGGGTCACCGCGGCCAGCCAGCCGGAGCGGCCGGACCCGGCCAGGTCGAGCGAGGCGAGCTGCGTCGCGACGTGGAACGGCTCGGGGTAGGTGGTGGGCACCTCGGGCACCAGGCCGATCGCCGTGGTGGTGCGGGCGACGAACGCGGCGCGGGTGACCGCGTCGAGGCGGGCCCGGGTGGGGTCGCCCGGGACGGCGGCGAGGGCGGCGTCGGCGAAGGTGACGAAGGTCAGGCCGGCGTGCTCGGCGTGCCGGACGGCGCGGGCCAGGCGGGCGCCGGACACGAGGTCGGCGGGCGCGAGGCCGGACAGCGCGGCGGCCGCGGGGTGCGCGCCGGCGCCGTCGACGTCGAGGCCGGTGAGGAGCGGGGGGACGGTCACGGGGTCTCCGGTGGGTCGGGGGAGCGGCGGGATCGGGGCGGGTGCGGCGGGGCCGCGGCGTCACAGGGCGGTGTGCGCGCCGATCCGGTGGTAGGTGCGGTCGTGGTAGACCAGCGGCGAGGCGCCGTCGCCGGGCTCGGCGTCGTCCGGGCCGCCCGCGGACAGCGCCCGCAGCGACACGAGGTACGAGTCGCCGACCGGCGTGCGCTGGACGACGCGGGCGCGCACCCAGGACACGGCGCCGTCGATCACGGGCTCGCCCGTCGGGAGCGAGGACCAGCCGCCGGCGGCGAACCGGTCCAGGCTGCTGGTGGCGAACCGCGCGGACACGTCGTCCTGGTGGTCCGCGAGGAAGCTCACGGCCAGCGTGGGTGCCGCGGACACGGCGGGCCAGGAGGACGACGTCGAGGCGAGCGAGAACGCGAGCAGCGGCGGGGCCGCGGACACCGAGATGACCGAGGTCGCGGTGAACCCGACCGGTCGGCCGGCGTGCCGCAGCGCGACCACGGCGACCCCGGCGGGGTGCCGGCGGAACACCCGCTTGAACTGCTGCGGGTCGAGCTGGGGCTCGTCCTGCTCGGCGAGCAGCCGCTCGAGCGGGCCCAGGTCCGTGCGCTCGGCGGTCACCGGGTCGCCCCGGCGAGCGCGGCGGCGGGCTCGGCGGACGCGGCGGGCTCCGCGGCCGGCGCGAGCCCGAGCGCCCGGCGGAGCGGCGCGGCGGCCCGGGCCAGCCACGCGTCCAGCGCGGGGTCGAGGTCGGCGAGCTGGGCCTCGGTCAGGGTCAGCGTGCGCGCGGGGACGACCGCGCCCAGCTCGACGAGCACGGGGCGCAGGTGCACCTCGCCGGCGAGCGCGTGCGCCGGGTTGCCGGACACCACGAGCGGCACGGCCACGACGCCGGCCAGCCCATCCGGGCCGTACAGGTCGAGGAACGCCTTGAGCAGGCCGGTGTAGGACGCCTTGTAGACCGGGGTCGCGACGACCGCGACGTCGGCGGCGGCCACCCGCGCGAGCGCGGCGTCGGCGGCGGGGTGCGCCGGGGCGAGCACCTCGCCGGCGAGCGTCGCGAGGTCGACGACCTCGACGGCGGCGGGGTCGGCCGACGTGAGCGCGGCCAGGCGCTCGGCGGCGGCGCGCGCGGCGCCCAGGGTGCGGGACCCGGCGCGCGGGTTCCCGGAGACGGCGACGACGGACGGGGACGACATGGTGGCCTCGCAAAGGGGGTCGATCACGGTTGCCGTGCGGCGGAGCGGCGCGTGCCGGCCGACGGCCAGGTCATCTCCCGGAGCACCCCGCCGTGACGTGGGGTTGCTGCCCAGCCAGCCGGGGCTTGGCGCTGGGACTCGTGACCTCGGGGCGGAGGTCTAGCACCGCTCCGGGTCCGCCGGCGCCGGCGGGGGGCGAGTTCTCACGATCCGGGACCGTGCGAACGCCTGGGACCTTGGTCCTGTGACATCGCTCCGGCATGCGAGACGCGGCGGCCCGGCCGTTGACGCCCCCGGGTCCGGTTCGTAGGTTCCGGGCACCGGCTCGCCACCGGGGTGCGCCGCAGGGCGGGCCCCGGGGACGGGCCGGGTGGTCATGAGCTCCGACGCGAAGCCCCGGCTGGTCGGACGGCAACCCCCCGCGCGGGTGGGTGCCCCGGGTGAGGACCAGGTCCGCCGCCGCCGGCGACGGACAACACGCGGACCCGCCCGACCGGGCGGGGGCACACGAGGAGAACGCATGAGCCGGACCGTGCAGGCGCCGTGGGCGCCCTCGGCACCCGCCCTGCCGACCACCGCCGCCGCGCCCGGCGGCCGCTGTCGCTGTCGCCGCTGACGGCGCAGCCGCCGGTCCGGCACCCCGCCCGGGGCGCCTGACGCCGGCCCCGCCCGGCGCCTGAGCCGGGCCCCGCGGCGCCCGAGCCGTGCCCGGTCACGTCTCGGGACGCCCACCGCGCCGACCTGGCCGATCCGCGCGAGCGGGCCGCCCGGCCCGCGCCGACCCGCGCCGACCCGCGCCGAGATAGGACGCGCGGGTCGAGATAGGACCTTCCACGGTCCGATCTCGGCGCGGGGGTCCTATCTCGGCGAGCCGGGGCGCCCTGCCCGCTCGTCCATCCGCCGCCCGCCTGTCGCCGTGGCGCGCCCCGGCGCGCCCGCGACCGCCGCACCACCCGCCCCCGAACGGAGCCGTCATGCCCTTCTCGTCCCCCCGCGCCGGCCGCCGCGCGCTGCTCGGCGTCGACCTGACCGCCGCCGGCGCCCGGCCCGGCGCGGTCGGCGCCCACGGCGCCGTCGCCGCCCGCGCGTTCGACGGCGAGCGGCTCGCCCGCCTGGTGCACCGCGCCGACCGCGGCCTGCTCGACCTCGTGGTGCTCGGCGACGCCCTGCTGCTGCATCCCGGGCGTCGGCAGGTGCCCGGCCGGCTCGACGCCGCCGTCGCCGCGGCGCGGGTCGCCCCGCTGGTCCGGACCGCCGCGCTGGTGGCGGGCGTCCCGCACGACCAGGTCGAGCCGGGCCACCTCGCGGGCGCCGTCCGCGGGGTGCAGCACGCGGCGGGAGGTGCGGCGGGCTGGCAGCTGTCCGGCCCGGGTGCGACCGGCGGCCGCGCCGACCTCGCCGAGCCGGGGGCCCTCGGGGCCGGGCCCGCCTCTCGCGTTGCTGCTCCCACGGGCTCTGCCGCTGCCGCAGCCGGTGCCGCGGGCACTGCCGCTGCCGCTGCCGCAGTCGCTGCCGCGGGAGCCGCCGCCGCAGACGTTGCCGGGGCGGCTCCCGCAGACGCTGCCGCTGCCGCAGCCGAGCGGCGGTGGGCGGACCGCGCGGCCGCCGCCCTGGACGCCGTCCTCGCCGCCTGGGACGCGGGGGAGCCCGGCGCGGTGCGCCGCGGCGGGGACGGCCGGTTCCGCGTCGACCACGACGGCGTCCGGTTCGCGGTCCGCGGCCGGTCGGCCGCTCGCAGCACCGCTCGCGGTGGCGACGGGGACGGCACCGCCGCCGCGGACCGCCCGCTCGTGGTGGTGCCCGTCGCGGGCCCGGCCGCCGAGGCGCTCGCGGGCCGGTACGCCGACGTCGCCCGGCTCACGGCGCCGGACCTGGAGGCCGCCGCCGCGGCCCGGTCCCGGGTGCGCGCCGCCGCCGTGGCCGCGGGCCGGCCCGCCGACGCGGTGCGCGTGCTGCTCGACGTCGACGTCGCCCTCGCCGACGACCGGGAGTCCGCCCTCGCGCGGCTGGACCTGGTGCGCTCCGTCGACCGGCCGGACCTCGGCGTCGCCGGCGCGGTCGTCGCGGGCACCGGGGCCGACCTGGCGACCGTGCTCGCCGACGCCGTCCGGGACGGCGCGGTCGACGGGTTCGTCGCGCTCCCGACCTCGGTGGAGGCGGACCTGGCGGCGCTCGTCGAGCGCACCGTGCCCGCGCTGCAGCAGGCCGGCGCGTTCCGGCTTCGGCCGGGCGACGGCGACGAGCCCGCCGACCGCGACCCGGCGGTGGTCCGCCGCCGCGCGACGGCCGCCCGCGGCGACGGACGGGCCGACGCGCGTACGGACGCCCGCGCCGGCCGGCTCGCCCTCGCAGAGGCCCTCTGGTCCGCCGCGCCGTTCGCCCTCACCTGACAGCCCCGCCCCTGACGGCGCCCGCCACCGCACCCCGCACCCGCACCCACCGAGAGGTGACCTGATGACCACGACCCCGCTGCGGGCACGCGCGTCCCACGCGGCCGCGCCGGACCCTGCCCGGCTCGACCCGGCCCCGCTCGACGCCGCCTCGATCGACCGTGCCCGGCTCGACCCGGCCCCGCTTGACCCTGCCCGGCTCGACGCCGCCTCGATCGACCCCACGCGGCTCGACCCGGCCTCGATCGACCCCGCCCCGCTCGACCCCGCGCGGCTCGCCGTGCGCGACGCCCGGCTGCACGACCCGCTGGTCGGGCCGCTGCTCGACGGCCTGGCGCACGAGTACAGCACCCGGTACACCGGCCTGCTCACCCCGGCCGAGCTGCGCGACGAGCTGGAGCACTACGGGGTCGAGGAGTTCGCCCCGCCGCACGGCGCCCTCGTGCTCGTGCTGGAGGACGGCGAGCCGGTGGCGGGCGGCGCGTTCCGCCGCCGGTGGGAGCCGGAGCACGGCGACGTCGCCCGGCTCGCCGACCCGCGCGCCCGGGACGCCGAGGGAGCGCCCGCGGTGCCGACCGCGGAGCTCAAGCGGATCTGGACCCACGAGGCGCACCGCCGCCGCGGGCTGGCCCGGGTCGTGCTCGCCGAGCTGGAGGCGCGCGCCGCCGCGGCCGGCTACCCCCGGGTCTACCTGACGACCGGCCCGAAGCAGCCGGAGGCGGTCGGCCTGTACCTCGCGGCGGGGTACACCCCGCTGTTCGAGCCCGCCGCGTACCCGGGCGACCTCGTCCCGCACGCGTTCGAGAAGTGGCTCGCCCGGTGAGCGCCGCGACCACGGCCCCCGCGGCCGGGCCTGGCGCGCCGCCGGCCGCCCCCGACGTCGACCGCCCCGAGGTGCTCGCCGACCTGCCCGTGCTGCCCGCCCGGCACCCAGGCCGCTGGGTCGCCACCGCCGGCGTGGCCGTCCTGCTCGCGATGGTGCTCAGCTCGCTGCTCACCAACCCGCAGTGGGAGTGGGACGTCGTCGCGCAGTACCTGACCTGGCCGTCCGTGCTGGAGGGCGTGTGGGCCACCGTCCGGCTGACCGCCGTCGCCGCGGTGATCGGCTTCGGGCTCGGCACGGTGCTCGCGCTGATGCGGCTGTCCCGGTCGCCGCTGCTGCAGTCGGTGTCCTGGGCCTACTCCTGGGTATTCCGGTCCGTGCCGCTGATCCTGCAGCTGCTGCTCTGGTACAACCTCGCCTACCTGTACCCGGAGCTCTCGCTCGGCATCCCGTTCGGGCCGGAGTGGCTGCGCTTCGACACGCTCGACGTCGTCGACAAGTTCGGCGCCGCGGTCCTCGGGCTCGGGCTGTCGCAGGCGGCGTACTCCGCCGAGATCGTCCGCGCCGGCATCCTCGGCGTCGACCAGGGGCAGCACGAGGCCGCGGCCGCGCTCGGCATCCCGCGGGGCCGGCAGCAGTGGCGGATCGTGCTGCCGCAGGCGATGCGCACGATCGTCCCGACCTCGGTGAACGAGATCATCGGCCTGCTCAAGGGCACCTCGGTCGTCTACGTGCTGGCGTACGGCGAGCTGTTCTACACCGTCGGCGTCATCTACGGCCGGAACCAGCGGGTGGTCCCGCTGCTGCTCGTCGCGGCGATCTGGTACCTGCTCACCACCACGGTCCTGACCGTCGCGCAGTACTACCTCGAGCGGCACTACGCCCGCGGCGCGCTCCGCACGCTGCCCCCGACCCCGCTGCAGCGGCTGCGCTGGACGCTCGCGGTCGCCGCGGCGCGCGTCGCCGGCCGGCCGCTGCCCGCGGACCTGCCGCCCACGTTCCTGGCCGGCGCCCGCCGCGGCCACCTCACCCGCACCGCACCCCGCACCGCCGCCCGCACCACCGAGCGCACCGGAGGCACCCGATGACCAGCGTGCTGCACGCCCCCGCCGCGGCCCCCGCCGCCGCCACGACCCCCGCCGCACCACCGGCCCCCGCCGGCGGCCACCTCCGGGTGCAGGGCCTGTCCAAGTCCTACGGCACCCTCGAGGTCCTCCGCGGCGTCGACCTGGAGGTCCGCCCCGGCGAGGTGACCGTGATCCTCGGCCCGTCGGGCTCCGGCAAGTCGACCCTGCTCCGGCTGGTCAACCACCTGGAGCGCCCCGACCACGGGTTCGTCGCCCTGGACGGCGAGGTCATCGGCCACGCCCGGCGCCGCGCGGGCTGGGGCCGACGCCGCCGGGAGGTGCTGCGCGAGCTCACCGAGCGCGACGTGCTCCGGCAGCGCACCCGGATCGGGTTCGTGTTCCAGAACTTCCACCTGTTCCCGCACCTGACCGCCCTGGAGAACGTCGTCGAGGCGCCCGTCTCGGCCCAGGGCCGCCCGCGGGCCGAGGTGGAGGCCGAGGCCCGCGCCCTGCTGGCCCGGGTCGGGCTGGCCGACAAGGCCGACGCCCGCCCCCGCCAGCTGTCCGGCGGCCAGCAGCAGCGCGTGGCCATCGCCCGCGCGCTCGCGGTGAAGCCCGCGCTGCTGCTGTTCGACGAGCCGACGTCCGCGCTCGACCCCGAGCTCGTGGGGGAGGTGCTCGGCGTGATCCGGGACCTCGCCCACGACGGCACGACGCTCGTGGTCGTCACCCACGAGGTCGCGTTCGCCCGCGACGTCGCCGACACCGTCGTGTTCATGGACGACGGCGTCGTGGTCGAGCAGGGCCCCGCGGCCCAGGTGCTCGGCAGCCCCGCGCACCCGCGCACCCGCGCGTTCCTCGACAAGGTCCGCTGACCCCACCCCGCCCGGCGCGCCACGCGCCCGCCGCCCACCCCACCCGAGAGGCAGTCCCGCCATGCGCACGACCCGCACCAGCCCGCCCGGCGCCCGCCGCCGCCCGCACGCCGCCCTGGCGCTCGTGCCCGTCCTCGCCCTGCTCGCCGCCTGCGGCGGGACGTCCGACGCGGCCGAGGCCGGCAGCGAGCTCCGGGACGCCGCCGAGGCCGCCGGCCTGGAGGTGAACACGAGCCCGGACCAGGACCGCGTCCACACCGCCGAGAACCCGGACGCCATCGCGCTGCTGCCCCCGGAGCTCGCCGAGCAGGACACGTTCACCGTCGCGGTGAGCGCCTACGTCGCCCCGCTGGCGTTCCTCGCCGACGACGACGCCACCCCGATCGGCAACGAGACCGACATCGCCCAGCTCGTCGCCGACGCGCTCGGCAAGGACCTCGACCTGCAGGTCAAGGCCTGGGCCGACTGGCCGCTCGCGGTCCAGTCCGGCGACGTCGACGCGACCATCTCGAACGTCACCGTGACCGAGGAGCGCAAGGAGCTGTTCGACTTCTCGTCCTACCGGAACGACGAGCTCGGCTGGCTGGTCAAGGCCGGCGGCGACATCACGGAGATCGACGAGCCCTCCGACATCGCGGGCCTCACCGTCGCCGTCGGCTCGGGGACCAACCAGGAGAAGATCCTGCTCGCCTGGGACGAGGAGAACCAGGCCGCCGGCCTCGACCCCGTGCAGGTCGAGTACTTCGAGAACGACGGCGACACCATCCTCGCGCTGCAGTCCGGGCGGATCGACGCCTCCTTCGGCCCGAACGCCACCGCCGCGTACAAGGCCAAGGTCTCGCCGCAGGACTTCACGGTCGTCGGGACGCTCAACGGCGGCTGGCCGGACACCGCGCAGATCGCCGTCACCACGCTCAAGGGCAGCGGCTGGGCCGACGCCGTGACCGCCGCGCTGCAGGGCGCGTTCGACGACGGCTCGTACACCGAGGTCCTCGAGCGCTGGGGCCTGGAGGCCGAGGCGATCGACGCGCCCGAGACGAACCCGCCGGGCCTGCCGAAGACGGCCTGAGCGCCGACGGCCCGCCCGCACCCGAGGAGGAGAACCCATGTCCGAGAACCCCCGCGTCCCGCTGTCCGTGCTCGACCTCGCGGTCGTGCCCGCCGGCGGCACCGGCACCCAGGCCGTGCGGGCGGCCGTCGACCTGGCCGTCGACCTCGAACGGCTCGGCTACCGCCGGGTCTGGTACGCCGAGCACCACCTGTCGCCGGGCGTCGGCTCGGCGTCGCCCGCGGTGCTCGCCGCCGCCGTCGCGGCCCGCACGGAGCGGATCCGCGTGGGCTCGGGTGCGGTGCTGCTGAGCACCACCAGCCCGCTGGTCGCCGCGGAGCAGTTCGGCACGATCGCGGCGCTGCACCCGGGGCGGGTCGACCTGGGCCTGGGGCGGGCGTTCACGCCGCCGGGCGGGACGCGGGCCGCCGCGGGCGCGGACGCCGTGCGCGGGGACGCGTCCGCCGCCGCGCCGACGCCGCCCGCCCCGCCCTCGCCCGCCGCACGCCCTGCGGCCGGCCCCCGCGTCGTCGACGGCCTGTACGTCCCCGGCGCCCCGCCGATCGACGGCTCCGACTCCGTGCTGCGCGAGCGGCTGCTCGCGCAGAAGCGGGTCGTCGGCGCGTCCCGCACCCCGGCGGCGTTCCGCGACGAGCTCGGCCTGGTCCTCGGCCTGCGGGCGGGCGACTACGCCGAGGCCGACGGCACCCGGCACGTGGCCCCGCCGGTCGAGGGCGCCGACTTCGACCTCTGGGTGCTCGCGTCCTCGGCGGGGGAGAGCGCGCGGGTGGCGGGGGAGCTCGGGCTGCCGATCGCGGCGAACTTCCACGTCAGCCCCACCACCACGCTCGACACGATCGCCGCCTACCGGGCCGCGTTCCGCCCGGGCGTCCTCGACCGGCCGTACGTCGTGGTGTCGGCGGACGTGCTGGTCGCGGGCACCACCGCCGAGGCCCGGGCGCTGGCCGCGCCGTTCGCCGACTGGGTGCTGTCCATCCGCCGCGGTGCTGCCGGGGCGATCGCCTACCCGCACCCCGACGACGCCGTGCCCTGGGAGGAGCGCGACGCCGACGAGCGCGCCCTCGTCGCCGACCGGGTCGACACCCGGGTCGTCGGCGCCCCCGCGGACGTCGTCGCCCGGCTGGAGACGCTGCAGCGCGTCACGGGCGCCGACGAGCTGCTGATCACCACCGCCACGCACGACCCGGCCGACGCCCGCCGGTCCTTCACGCTGCTCGCCGAGGCGTGGGGCGTCGCCCCCGCCGCCGACGCACCGCCCGCGGGCGCCGACCGCGCCGCCCTCACCCTCGTCCCCTGAAGGAGCCCGCCATGACCAGCACCGCCAGCACGCCCGACGTCCCCGGCACCGCCCCCGAGGCAGCGGCACCGGCCCTCCGCGCTCCCGTCGAGGCGGCCGCCGAGGTCGCCCGCGGCGCCCTGCTCGTCGACGTCCGCTCCGCCGGCGGCCGCGCGTCCCACGGCGAGATCCCCGGCTCGACGCTGCTCGACCGCACCGACCTCGACGCCCTGTTCGGCCCGGCGCACGCCCCGGTCATCTCGATCGACACCCCGGTGGTCGTCGTCTGCGGCTCGGAGAACGGCAGCCGTCCGGTCGCCGAGGCCCTCGCGGCCCGCGGCTACCCGGTCTCCCACGTCGACGGCGGCTTCCCCGCCTGGCGCGACGCCGGCCTCCCGGCCGAGCCCCCGACCGACACCCCCGCCTGACCCGCCCGCCCTGCCCCTCCCACCCCGCACTCGCGCCGAGATAGGACCCTCCGCCCGAGATAGGACCCCACGCGGCCCTATCTCGGCGCGCAGGCCCTATCTCGGCGGGAAGAAGACGAAGGAGCCACACCCATGCCCGTCGAGTTCCTCGGCATCGCCACCACCACCGACGCGTCCGAGACGCGTGCCGCCACGACCCGTCCGTTCGACGCCGGCTACCTGGAGCGGATCGTCCGGGCGCACGAGGACAACGGCTGGACCCGCGTCCTGTTCGCCTACGGGTCGTCCGGGCCGGAGCCGGCGGCGCTCGCGGCCTACGTCGCGTCCCGGCTCGACTCCATCGAGCTGCTGCTCGCGCACCGGCCGAACGTCTCGTACCCGACGTACGCCGCCAAGACGTTCGCCACGCTGGACCAGCTGTCCGGCGGCCGGCTCTCGGTGCACTTCATCACCGGCGGCAACGACCACGAGCAGGGCCGCGAGGGCGACATCCTGACCAAGGACGAGCGGTACGCCCGGACCCAGGAGTACATCCAGATCGTCAAGCGGGCCTGGACGTCCACCGAGCCGTTCGACCATCACGGCCGGTTCTACGACTTCGCCGACTTCCACCTGGACACGAAGCCGGTCGACGGCCACGTGCCGACGATCTCGTTCGGCGGCTCCTCGGACGCGGCTTTCCGGGTCGGCGCCGCGGAGGCGGACATCTACGCCGTCTGGGGCGAGCCGCTGGACCGCACCCAGGAGCAGATCGACCGGGTGCACGCCGAGGCCGCCGCCGCAGGCCGCACCACCCCGCCGCGGATCCACGCCGCGTTCCGGCCGATCATCGCGCCGACCGAGGAGCTGGCCTGGGAGAAGGCGCACCGCGTCCTCGACGCGATCGAGGCGCGCAAGGCCGCGCTCGGCGGCGTGCTGAGCAAGCGGCACCCGATCGACGCCCCGGAGAACGCCGGCTCGCAGCGGCTGCTGGAGATCGCGGCGCAGGGCGACCGGTTCGACTCCGTGCTGTGGGCCGCGACCGCGAAGGCCACCGGCGGGGCGGGGAACTCCAACGCCCTGGTCGGCACACCCGAGCAGGTCGCCGAGGCGCTGCTCGCGTACTACGACCGCGGCGTCCGGGTCATCTCCGCCCGCGGCTACGACCTGCTGGACGACGCGGTCGACTTCGGCCGGTACGTGATCCCGCTGGTCCGCGAGGGCGTCGCCGCGCGCGACCGCGAGGCCGCCGCCGCGGCCGCGGCCTGAGCGGGGCCGGCCGTGCGCTTCCAGCTGCTCGACATCGTCTTCAACCCGCCGCACCCGGTCACGGGCGAGGCGGTGCCCCCGGCCGACCGGCTCGCCCGGACCGTCCGGCACGCCGTCCTGGCCGAGGAGCTCGGCTTCGACTCGTTCGCCGTGGGGGAGCGGCACGCCGGCGACGTGCTGTCGTCGGCACCCACGGTGATCCTCGGCGCGATCGCCGCGTCGACCAGCCGGATCCTGCTGTCGACGGGCGTCACCGTGCTGTCGCTCCTCGACCCGGTGCGCGTGGCCGAGGACCTGGCGACCGTCGACCAGCTGTCCCGCGGCCGGCTGGAGATCGTCATCGGCAAGGGCAACGAGGTGCTGCAGTACCCGCTGCTCGGCCTCGACATCGACAAGCAGTACGAGTACCTCGAGGAGAACTACGAGCTGCTCCGCCTCCTGCTGTCGGAGGAGGACGTGACCTGGGAGGGCCGGCACCGGCACCGCCTGGAGCACGCGACCACGTTGCCGCGGCCGTACGCCGGGACGTTCCGGATCTGGCACGGCTCGGCGACCTCCCGGTTCGCCGTCGAGCTCGCGGCGCGGTGGGGCGACCCGATCGTCACCGCGAACGCCCTGCAGCCGCGGGAGAACTACGCCGTGCTGCTCGACCACTACCGCGAGCAGTACGCCGCGCACGGCCACGACCCGGCCCGCGCGTACGTCGGCTCCGGCTCCGGCGGGCTGTTCCTCGCGGACACCACCGAGGCCGCCGTCGCGCAGTACCGGCCGCTGTACCAGGGCCAGGTCGACGCCGCGGCCCGCCGGGGCTACGGCGCCGACGCCGTGGGGAAGGCGCCGTCCTTCCGCACGCTGGAGGACGCCGTGGAGCGCGGCCCGGCCCTGGTCGGCTCCCCGGAGCGGGTAGCCGAGAAGATCCTCGACTACCACGCGACCTACGGGCACGTCCTGCAGTCCGTCTCCGTGAACCACCTGCTCGACCCGGCGGAGCAGGAGGACGTCCTGCGCCGGTTCGCCGAGGAGGTCGCGCCGCTGGTCCGCGCCGAGGTGCGCACCGACCTGTGGTCCGCCGCCGACCCCCGCCGCGCCGCCGGCTTCACCGCCGTCGACCACGCGGCGCAGGCCCCCGCGCCCGTCGCGGGCTGACCCACGACCCCCGACCCACCCCACCCCAGGAGCACCGATGACCACGCCCACCCGACGCCGGGGCGCCCGCCCCGCCGCCGCGGCCACGCTCGCCACCACCGCCCTGCTGCTCGCCGCCTGCTCCTCCGGCGGGACCGGCGGCGGGTCCGGCGACGCCTCGACCGGCGGCGACGCCGAGCCCGTGGCCGGCGGCGACCTCCGGTTCGCCATCACGGTCGACTCCCGGTGCATCGACCCGCAGCAGGTCGGCAACAACGACGCCATCGCCGTCGCCCGGCAGACCGTCGCCTCGCTCACCGCGCAGGACCCGGACAGCGGCGAGATCGTGCCGTGGCTCGCCGAGAGCTGGGAGGTGAGCGACGACGCGTCGAGCTACACCTTCCACCTGCGCGAGGGCGCGACCTACGCGGACGGCACGCCGATCGACGCCGAGTCCGTCAAGACGAACTTCGACGCGATCGTCGCGCTCGGCGCCACCGCCTCGCTCGGCTCGCAGTACCTGGTGGGCTACGAGGGCACGACCGTCGCCGACCCGCAGACGCTGACCGTCGACTTCGCCCAGCCGAGCGCCCAGTTCCTCCAGGCGACGTCGACGTTCTCGCTCGGCCTGCTGTCGCCCGCGTCGGCGGACCTCACGCCCGAGGAGCGCTGCGCCGGCGACTACGTGGGGTCCGGCCCGTTCCAGGTCGACTCGTACACCCAGGACCAGGAGATCGTGCTGTCGAAGGTCGACGGGTACGACTGGTCCTCCGAGGCCGACGAGCACACCGGCGAGGCCTACCTCGACACCGTGACCTTCCAGGTCATCCCCGAGTCGTCGGTGCGCGCCGGCAGCCTGGCCTCGGGCCAGATCGACGCGACCGCGGCGATCGCGGCCGTCGACCAGGCGCAGTTCGACGGCAACGGGTTCTGGCTGCAGCAGCGCGCCAACCCCGGCGTGGCCTACCAGCTGTTCCCGAAGGAGTCGAGCCCGCTCGCGTCCGACGAGGCCGTGCGGGTCGCCATCTCGAAGGGCATCGACCGGCAGCAGATCGTCGACACCGTGCTCACCGAGCGCGACCAGGCGGCGACCGGCGTGCTGTCGCACTCCACCCCGCTCGCCGCGGACCTGGGCGACCTGCTCGCCTACGACCCCGACGGCGCCGAGGAGCTGCTGGACGACGCGGGCTGGGTGGCCGGCGACGACGGCATCCGGGAGAAGGACGGCCAGAGGCTGTCCACGACCGTGACGTTCTGGCAGGACCCGGCGCCGCTGGAGCTCGTGCAGCAGCAGCTGCGCCAGATCGGCGTCGACCTGCAGCTGCAGCACGTCGAGATCGCCGAGTCGACCGCCATCAAGGAGAGCGGCGACTTCGACCTCGACTACTACAACCTCACGCGGTCGGACCCGGACGTGCTGCGGCTGATCTTCTCCGCGAACGCGCGCAACATCAACGACCGCCCGGCCGAGGAGGTCGACGACCTGCTCGACCGGTCCGCCGCGGCCACCGACCCCGACGAGCGCGGGCAGCTGATCGAGGAGGCCTCCCGCCTGCTGGTCGAGCACGGCCACGCCATCCCGGTCTACGAGCTGTCCACCACGATCGCCGCCGCCGACCGCGTGCACGGGCTCGCGTTCGAGGGCTCCAGCCGGCTCGACTTCTACGGCGCCTGGGTGGACCCGTCCTGATGGCCCGGTACGTCGCGCGGCGCGCCGCCCAGGGGCTGTTCGTGCTCTGGGCCGCGTTCACCATCGCGTTCTTCGTGCTCTACCTGCTCCCGAGCGACCCGGCGGCGCTGGCCGCCGGGTCGGGCGGGGAGGTGGCGTCGGTCGACCCGGCCCTGCTGGACGACCTGCGCGCCCGGTACGGGCTGGATCGGCCGGTGCTGGTCCAGTACGCCGACGCCCTGTGGGGCGCCGTCCGGCTCGACTTCGGGCCGTCGTACCAGTCGGGCGCGCCGGCCGGGTCGCTGGTGGCCCAGGCGCTGCCGCAGACCCTGCTGCTGACCGGGGTCGCCCTGACGCTCGCGGTGCTCGGCGGCACGGCGCTCGCGGTGGCGAGCGTGCTGCCGCGCAGCCGGTGGCTGCGCCAGGTGCTGTCGGCGCTGCCGCCGGTGGGGGTCGCGCTGCCGACGTTCTTCATCGGGCTCGTGCTGCTGCAGTGGCTGTCGTTCCGCGCCGGCCTGCTGCCCGCGATCGGCAACGCCGGCTGGCAGAGCCTGGTGCTGCCCGCCGTGACCCTCGCGATCCCGCCCGGCGCCCAGCTCGCGCAGGTGCTGTCCCGCAGCCTGCGGGGCACGCTCGGCGAGCCCTACGTCGAGACCGCCCGCGCCAAGGGCGCCGGCCGGCTCCGGGTGCAGCTCGGGCACGCGCTGCGCAACGCGGCGATCCCGGCGTTCACGATGCTCGGCGTCCTGGTCGGCGGGCTGCTCGGCGGGGCCGTCGTCACCGAGACCGTGTTCTCCCGGGTCGGGCTCGGCCGGCTCACCGTGCAGTCCGTCAACACCCAGGACGTGCCGGTGGTGCTCGCGGTCGTCGTGCTGTCGGCGCTCGTGTTCGTCGTCACGACCCTGGTCGTCGACCTGCTCTACCCGCTGCTGGACCCGCGCATCGAGCGGGCCCCGACCCGGAAGGCGGTGGCCGCGTGACCACCACGACCACCACCCGCGCGCCGGAGGAGATCGAGGTCGCCGACCGCCGGGACGCCCGGTCGATCCTGCGGCACGGGCGGGCGCGGCGCGCCGGGTCCGCCGGGCCGTGGGTGGCGCGAGCGGGCCGGTACCTGCTGCGGCGTCCCGGCCTCGTGCTCGCGGGCCTCGTGCTGCTGCTGGTCGCCGCGTGGGCCGCGGCGCCGTCGGTGTTCGCGTCCGGCGACCCGATCACCGGGGTGCCCGCCGACCGGCTGCTGCCGCCGTCCGCCGAGCACCTGTTCGGCACGGACCACCTCGGCCGCGACGTGTGGACCCGGGTCGTGCACGGCGCCTCGCTGTCGCTGCGGACCACGGCGATCGCGGTGGTCGTCGGCCTGGTCGTCGGCTCGGCGCTCGGGCTGCTGGCCGGGTTCCTGCGCGGCTGGGTGGACGACGTCGTGGGCCGGGCGGTCGACGTGCTGCTGGCGGTGCCGAGCATCCTGCTGTCGCTCGCGATCATCACCGCGCTCGGCACCGGGCCGACCAAGATCGCGGTCGCGGTCGGCGTCGGCGCCGTGGCGACGTTCGCCCGGGTGATGCGCGCCGAGGTGCTGCGCACGTCGACCTCGGTCTACGTCGAGGCCGCACGCGCGTCGGGCGCGCGCTGGTGGTCGGTGCTGGGCCGGCACGTGCTGCCCAACTCCGCGGGGCCGGTGCTCGCGCTGGTCGCGCTGGAGTTCGGCGGCGCGGTGCTGGCGGTGTCCGCGCTGAGCTTCCTCGGCTACGGCACGCCGCCGCCCACCCCCGAGTGGGGGTCGCTGATCTCCGGCGGCCGCGACTACCTCGCCACCGCCTGGTGGCTCACCACCCTGCCCGGGCTCGTGATCGTGGCGGTCGTGCTGTCCGCCAACCGGGTCGCGCGGGGGCTCGAGACGACGGGAGAGGACCAGTGACGCAGCTGCAGGAGGACCGGGCCCCGGCGCCGGCCGACGCCGGCGCGACGCCGGTGCTCGAGGTCGAGGGCCTCGAGGTCGGCTACCGCACCCGGGACGGCCAGGTGTACCGGGCCGTGCGCGGGGTGGACCTGCGGGTCCGGCCCGGCGAGGTCGTCGCCCTGGTCGGCGAGTCCGGGTCCGGCAAGAGCACCACCGCGCACGCGGCGCTGCACCTGCTCGCCCGCGGCGGGTCGGTCACGGGCGGGCGGATCCGGCTCGGCGGGCGGGACGTGTCCGACCTGACCGAGCGGGAGTGGCAGGGCGTCCGCGGCCGGGAGGTCGGGCTCGTCCCGCAGGACCCGACCGTGTCGCTCAACCCGGTGCAGCGGGTCGGCGACCAGGTGGCCGAGGTGCTGGTCATCCACGGGCTCGCCCGGCGCCGGGAGGCGCGCCGCCGCGCGGTCGCCCTGCTGGAGCAGGCCGGCGTCCCGGACCCGGCCGCCCGCGCCCGGCAGTACCCGCACGAGCTGTCCGGCGGCCTGCGGCAGCGGGTGCTCATCGCCATCGCGATCGCGGCGGGGCCGCGGCTGATCGTGGCCGACGAGCCGACCAGCGCCCTCGACGTCACCGTGCAGCGGCGCATCCTCGACCACCTCGAGACGCTGGTCCGCGACCGCGGGACGGCGCTGCTGCTCATCACGCACGACCTCGGCGTCGCCGCCGACCGGGCCGACCGGATCGTCGTGCTGGAGCACGGGGTGGTGGTCGAGGAGGGCGCCGCCGACGAGGTGCTCGGGGCACCGCGGCACCCCTACACGCGGCAGCTGATCGCGGCGGCGCCGAGCCTCGCGGACGGGCGGCTGGGCCCGTCCGCGGCAGAGGCCACCGCCGCCCCGGCCGCCGAGGTGGCGCCGGTGCTGGAGCTGGTCGACGTCCGCAAGGAGTTCCCGCGCCCCCGTGGCGCCGCGGGGGCGCGCTCGCTGGTCGCGGTCGACGGCGTGAGCCTGCGCGTCGACCGCGGGACGACGTACGCCCTGGTCGGCGAGTCCGGCTCGGGGAAGAGCACCACCGCCCGCCTCGCGCTGCACCTGGAGCGGCCGACCGCGGGCCGGGTGCGGTTCCGCGGGGAGGACGTCACCGGCGCGCGCGGCGAGACCCTGCGCCGGCTGCGCCGCGGGTTCCAGGTCGTCTACCAGAGCCCCTACGCGTCGCTCGACCCGCGGTTCACGGTCGCGGACGTGATCGCGGAGCCGCTGCGCGCCTACGGCGTCGGTACCCGGGCGGAGCGCGCCGACCGGGTGCGCGAGCTGCTCGCCGACGTCGCCCTGCCCGCCGACGCGGCCCGCCGCAGCCCGCGCGAGCTCTCGGGCGGGCAGCGGCAGCGGGTCGCGATCGCCCGCGCGCTCGCCCTGCATCCGGACCTGGTGGTCCTCGACGAGCCGGTGTCGGCGCTCGACGTGTCCGTGCAGGCGCAGATCCTCGACCTGCTGGTCCGGCTCCAGGCCGAGCACGGGCTGACCTACCTGTTCATCTCGCACGACCTCGCGGTTGTCCGCCGGGTCGCCGACCACGTCGGCGTGCTGCACGACGGGCGGCTGGTGGAGCAGGGCACCGCCGAGGCGATCCTGCTCGACCCCCGCGAGGAGTACACCCGCGAGCTCGTCGCGGCGATCCCGGGCCGCCGCGTCCGCCCGGTCGCGTCCGCCGGCGGCACTGCCCGCACCGCCCCGGAGGAGACCCGATGACCGCCCTGCCCGACGCCGCCCGCCTGGCCGGCGAGACCACCGAGCTGCTCCGGGCGCTGATCCGGAACGCCTGTGTGAACGAGGGCACCGTCGAGTCGGGCCAGGAGATCCGCAACGCCCGGACGATCGCCGACTACCTGGACGGCGCCGGCCTGGACCTCGAGGTCGTCGAGCCGCAGCCCGGTCGGGCGTCGCTCGTGACCCGCATCGAGGGCGGTGTCGCCGGGGCCCCGTCGCTGGGCCTCGTCGGGCACACCGACGTCGTCCCCGTCGAGCCCGACGGCTGGACCCGCGACCCGTTCGGCGGCGAGCTGGTCGACGGCTGGGTCTGGGGGCGCGGCGCGATCGACATGCTCGGGCTGACGGCCGCGTACGCCGTGGTCACCCGGGCGCTCGCGGCGTCGGGGGTGCGGCTGTCGGGCGACCTGCTGCTGGCCGCGGTCGCCGACGAGGAGCACGGCAGCGTCTGGGGCGTCGACTGGCTGACCACGCACCGCTGGGACCTGGTGCGCGCCGACCACGTGCTGACCGAGTCGGGCGGCGTCCCCGTCGGTGCGCACCGCACGCTCGCCGTGGGGGAGAAGGGCGGCGCCGGCCGGCGGCTGCGGGTCGTCGGCACACCGGGCCACGGCTCGGGCCCGTGGGGGAGCCGGAACGCGATCGTCCTCGCCGCGGAGGCGGTGCGCCGGATCGCGGCGCTGCGCGGCCCGGTCGTGATCGGCGACCTGTGGCGGCGGTACGTCGACGCGATCGACCTGCCCGCCGACGTCCGGGCGGCCGCCCTCGACCCGGACCGGCTCGACGAGGTGCTGCCGCTGCTCGGTGCGATCGCCCCCGTGGCGCACGCCACCACCCACACCACCGTCGCGCCCACCGTGCTGCACGCCGGCGGCAAGCCGAACGTCATCCCGGGGCACGCGGAGATCACCCTCGACATCCGGGTGCTGCCCGGGGCCCGGCCGGCCGACGTGGACGCGCTGCTGGCCGAGGCGGTCGGGGACCTCGCGCCGCACGTCGTCGTCGAGGGCGACCGGTGGGGCGAGCCGTCGCTGTCGCCGACCGACACCGAGCTGTACCGGGTGATCGAGAAGGCGGTGGGCGACCGCACCGGCGGCGCGCCCGTCCTGCCGACCCTCGGCACCGGCGGCACGGACGGCCGGTTCTACCGCCGGCGCGGTGTCCCGGCGTACGGCTTCGGCCTGCTGTCGCCGCACTGGGACGCGGGGACGTGGCGCGGCCTGTTCCACGGGAACGACGAGCGGGTGGACGTCGCGAGCCTCGAGCTCACCACCGCGGCGCTGCACGACGTGGTCACGGGCTTCCTGAGCTGATCGGCCCGCGGGTGCATCCGCGCGGGGTGCGGCGGCGGTAGAGGGGGTGTCAGCACGACCCCGCCGGAACGAGGAGCACCCCATGCGTCATCGTCCGTCCGTCACCCTCGCCGCCGCCGGCATCGGCTCGGCCCTGCTGGTGGCCGCCGCCGCGCTGCCCGCCTCCGCCGCCACCGGCGGGACCGCGTCGCTCGCCGTCCTGCACGGCGTCCCCGACCTGACCGTCGACGTCTGGGTCGACGGCACCCGCACGCTCGACGACTTCACGCCCGGCACGCTCGCGGGACCGCTGGACGTGCCTGCGGGCGCGCACACCCTCGCGATCACGGCCGCCGACGCCGCCGACGACAGCCAGCCGGCGATCGGCCCGGTCGACGTGACCCTGGAGGCGGGCGGCAGCTACACCGCGGTCGCGCACCTCACCGCCACCGGCGACCCGACCGCGACGCTGTTCACCAACGACACCTCCGCGGTGCCGGCGGGGCAGGGCCGCCTCACCGTCCGGCACGTGGCGGCCGCGCCGGCCGTCGACGTCCTCGCCGGCGGCAGCCCGGTCGTGACGAACCTGTCGAACCCGGACGAGCAGTCGCTCACCGTGCCGGCCGGGACCGTCTCCGCGGCGGTCGCCGCCACGGGGACCACCACGCCGGTGCTCGGCCCGACCGACCTCACGGTCGCCGAGGGCGCCGACACCATCGTGTACGCCTGGGGCTCGCTGGACGCGGGCAACCTGGCGCTCGCGGTGCAGACCATCAGCGGCCTGCACTCGGCCCCGGGCGGCGTTCCGTCCGGCGAGCTCGGCACCGCCGCCGAGGGCGGCTCCGGGCCCGCGGCGCCGTGGGTCGCGGCCGCGACGCTGCTGGCGCTGGTCGCGGTCGTCGGTGCGGTGCGGCCGGTGCGCCGGGCCCGCGCGACGGCCCGCGACCGCCGCTGAGACGACCGGGGCGCGGGTGCGTCGTCCCCGCCGCCCACGCCCCGGTCCAGCCCGCGCGTCCCGCCCCGGTCCCCACCGGATCCTCGCGGCGCCACCCGATCGTGCGGGTGGCGACGCGAGGAAGGGGAGGGGACCGGGCCGGGACGCCCGACCCGGAGGCACCGTGCCACCCACCGACCCCGACCCCCGGCCGCGCCGCAGCCCCCGCGGCGTGGCCGGGATCCTCCTCGCCGTCGTCGTGCTGGGGCTGGCGGCGGCGGGGGTGGCGGGGGCGTTCGCGGGCTCGGAGCGGCAGCGTGCGGTGCAGGTGGTGACGTCCCCGCCGACGCCCTCGGCGACCGCCGCGCCGTCGCCGACCACCCCGCCCGCGACCGCCCCCGCCGTGCCCGTCGCCCCCGCCACGCCGCCGCCCGCCGCGGACCCGTCCCCGACCGCGCCGGTGCGGGTCGTGATCCCCGGCCGCGACGTCGACGTCCCCGTCGACCCGGTCGGCGTCGCCCCGGACGGTCAGATGGAGATCCCGCCGCTGGCCGAGCGCGGCGGCTGGTACCGGTTCGGTGCCGACCCCGGGGACCCGGCCGGGACGACGGTGATCGCCGCGCACGTGGACTCGATCGCGTCCGGCGGGACCGGGCCGTTCGTGCACCTGGTCGACGTCCGGCCCGGCGACGCCGTCGAGGTCGCGCTCGCCGACGGCAGCACCCGCACGTACGCCGTCGACGCCGTGACCCGGTTCCCGAAGGACGAGGCGCGGTGGCCCGACGTCTTCACCCGGGACGGCCCGCCGCGGCTCGCGCTGGTCACGTGCGGCGGGGCCTTCGACCGGGACACGCGGCACTACGTCGACAACGTCCTGGTCACCGCCGGCCCGGTCGGCGCATGATGGCCTCCGCGACCCCCGCACCCCGCGGCGGGGCCCGGCCCGCGAGGAGGCGTGCCCTGTCCAGCCCCGTCGCGCACCTGCGCCCGCCGCCCGAGTGGGACGACGACGCCCTGGCCCGCGCCTTCGAGGCGGGGGACGAGCAGGCGCTCGCCGAGGCGTACCGGCGCTGGTCGCCCTTCGTGCACACGGTGGCCCTGCGGGCGCTCGGGTCCGGGGCGGACGCCGAGGACGTCACCCAGCAGGTGTTCGTCGCCGCGTGGCGCGGGCGCTCCGGCTACCGCGCCGACCGGGGACCGCTGCGCGCCTGGCTCACCGGCATCACCCGGAACGCCGTCGCCGACGCGCTCGCCCGCCGCAGCCGCGACGCGCGGGACCTGCGCGCCGCGGCCGCCCGCGCCGGCCGGGACCCCGAGCCGGAGGCCGCCCGGGTGGCCGACCACGTCGTCGTCGTCGACGAGCTGCACCGGCTCGGCGAGCCGCAGCGGACGATCCTGGCCCTCGCGTTCTACGACGACCTCACGCACGACCAGATCGCCCGGCGGCTCGACCTGCCGCTCGGCACGGTGAAGAGCCACATCCGTCGTAGCCTGCAACGGCTGCGCGACCGGTTGGAGGTGGACGGTGCCGCACCTCGACCCTGACGCCGTCGCCCTGGCCGCGCTGGGCGAGCCGCTCGACGCGGCGCCCCGTGCGCACCTCGCGTCGTGCGCCGACTGCGCCCGGGAGGTGGCGTCGCTCGCCGCCGCGGCGGCCGTGGCGCGCGCCGGCGACGCGGGCGAGCTGGTCCCGCCGCCCGCCGCGGTGTGGGGGCGGGTGCGGGACGAGCTGGGGCTCGCGGAGGACGTGGTGCCGGAGGGCACGGACCTCGCTCGCGGCGACGGGTCCGCGGTCGACCGCTCGGCGGACGACGGCTCGGGGGACCCTGCCGCGGCGGCCGGCGGCGTGCCGGGTCCGCGTCCGGCGCCCGGTGTCGACCCCGTCCCCGCGGCCTCGCGCCGCCACCGGCGTGGCCCCTGGCTCGCCGCCGCGGCCGCCGGGCTCGTCGTCGGCGGCGTCGCGGGCGGCCTCGCCGTCTCCGCCGCGCTGCGCCCGGGCCCCGAGACGGTCGTCGCCGAGGTCCGGCTCGAGGCCCTGCCCGGCTGGTCCGCCTCGGGCGACGCCCAGGTCGAGGAGGACGCCCAGGGCCGCCGCACCCTCGTGGTCCGGGTGACCGACGCCGACGCCGACGGCTTCCGCGAGGTGTGGCTGCTCGACGCCGGGGCGACCCGCCTCGTGTCGCTCGGCCTGCTCGACGGCGACGAGGGCCGGTTCGCGCTCCCGCCCGGCCTCGACCTCGCCGAGTTCCCCGTCGTCGACGTGTCCGCCGAGCCGTTCGACGGCGATCCGGCCCACTCGGGTGACAGCATCGTGCGGGGCGAGCTCGCCCTCCCCGCCTGACCGGTGGGCCCACCGAGGACGCGGAGCGCACATGGCCCCCTGGGCACCCGAGCGGTTCTGGTCGGCCATCCGGGAGGAGCGGGCGCGGTTCGCCGCGGAGCTGGCGGCCCTGCCCCCCGAGGCGTGGTCGGCGCCGACGCTGTGCGGTGACTGGTCCGTCGAGGACGTCGTCGCGCATCTGACCGCCGGGGCGAGCACGGGGCGGTGGGCGTGGCTGCGCAGCATCGCGGCCGCGCGGTTCGACGCCGACCGGCACAACGCGCGGCGGCTCGCCGAGCACCGCGGCCCGGCGCCCGCGGACACGCTGGCCGGCTTCCTGGCCGTCGTCGACTCCCGGGTCGCGCCCACGGGCGACCTGTGGGCGTGGCTCGGCGAGGTCGTCGTGCACGGCACCGACGTCCGTGAGCCGCTCGGGCTGCCCGGCGCCCCGGACCCGGAGGCCGTCGAGGCGGTCGCGGCGGGCTACGCCCGGCGGGACTTCGCCGTGGCGTCCCGCGCGGTCGCGAAGGGCGTGCGGCTGGTCGCGGACGACAGCGGGTTCCGCGCCGGCGACGGCCCGGAGGTCACCGGCACGACACTCGACCTGGTCATGGCGATGGCGGGCCGGCCGTCGGCGGTGACGAGGCTCGCCGGCGAGGGCGCGCCGGTGCTGGCGGCCGCGGTGGCCCGCCGGCAGCGGGGCTGAGCGCCCGGTCGCGCGCCGGCTCGGGTCATCCGCGGCGGGTGAGGCCGTGGCGCGCCGCGCGCGGTCACGGTGGGCCACGGGCCGGGCCGCGCACCGTGGACGGCAGCCGGACGGGGGCGCGATGGTCGGCAGCGGGGGAGCGTCGTCCACCGTGCTCGTCGTCGGCGCGGGCCCCGTGGGTCTGACCGCCGCCTGCGAGCTCGCGCGGCAGGGCGCACGCGTCCGGCTCGTCGACGCGCTGCCGGAGCCCACGGAGCAGTCGCGCGCGGTCATCGTGCACGCCCGCACCCAGGAGCACCTCGCCGCGATGGGCGTCCTGGACGAGCTCGCCGGGCGGGCGGTCGAGATCACGGCCGTCGAGGTCCGGTCCGGCGCCGCGGGCACGCTGCGCCTGCGCGCGTCCACCCGCGGCATCGACTCCCGGTACCCGCGCGCGCTCGACACCCCGCAGCCGGTGACCGAGGCGGTGCTCGCGGGCCTGGCCGCACGGCTGGGCGTCGTCGTCGAGCGTGGCGTGCGGCTCACCGACCTCGCCCAGGACGACGACGGGGTCGACGTGACCCTCGAGTCCGCGGCCGGGCCCGAGCGGGTGCACGTCGGCTGGGTGGTCGGCGCCGACGGCGGGCACAGCAGGGTCCGCGCCGCGGTGGGTGAGCGGATCGAGGGCGTGTTCCACGGCGAGCTCTTCCTGTTCGCCGACGTCGCCGCGGCGACCACGCTCCCGCCGGACACCATCCGGCTGTTCGCCGGGGCGGACGGCGTGTCCGGGGCGTTCCCGATGCCCGACGGGCGGACGCGGTTCCTGATCCAGGTCCCCGCGCCGGGCCCGTCCGGGGACCCCACGCTCGCCGAGGTGCAGCGGCTCGTCGACGAGCGGATGGGCGAGCACTGGCGGCTCAGCGACGCCCGGTGGCTCGTCGGGTTCGAGGTGCACCACGGCCAGGTCGAGCGGTACCGCCACGGCCGGGTGCTGCTCGCCGGGGACGCCGCGCACGTGCACAGCCCTGCTGGCGGCCAGGGCATGAACACGGGGATGCAGGACGCGGTGAACCTGGCGTGGAAGCTCGCGCTGGTCAGCACCGGCCGGGCGGGGGACGCGCTGCTCGACAGCTACCACGCGGAGCGCTACCCGGTCGGTGCCGCGGTCGTCCGGCAGACCACCCGGCTCACGCACGCCGTCGCCACGCAGGGGCCGCGGGGGCACCTCCGCGACGTCGGGCTGCTGCTGCTCGGCCACCTGCCGGCGGTCGGCGAGGCGGTCGCGGCGAGTCTCGCCGAGGTGCGGCTGCGGTACCGGGGGAGCCCGGCCGTCGGCGGCGGGGACGGGGTCCGCGGGGCGTGCCCGGGCGACCACGCCCCGGATCCGGCGGGGCTCTCCGACGCGGACGGCGGCCCCGCCCGCATCGGCGACCTGCTGCGACGGCCCGGGCACCTGCTGCTGACCACGTGCCTGTCGCCGACGTCGCACGACCGGCTGCGGGCGGTGCTCGGCGGGCTCGGGACCGTGGTGCCGGTGGTCCCGGCTCCGCCGCCGTCGACGCGACCGTCGACGCACCCGGCACCGGACGGGTCGAGCGGCGGCCCCGTGCTGGTCGACCCGGGCGGCGTCGTGGCCGACCGGTACGGGATCGGCCACGACGGCGCCGCGCTGATCCGGCCCGACGGCTACCTGGGCTACCTGTCGGCGCGGACCGACCCCGCGGCGATTGCCCGGCACCTCGCGGAGCGCGAGCACCTGGTCGGCGTCGGCGGGGCGTGACGCGAGGTCGTCACCAGCAGAGGCAGAACGGGTGCCCCGACGGGTCCGCGTACACCTGGAAGCCCTCGGGAGCGGCCGGGTCGTCCGCCGGCTTCAGGAGCTCGGCGCCCAGCCCGGTGACGTGCGCGTGCGCCTCCGCCAGGTCCTCGACGTAGAGGTCGAGGTGGATCTGCTGCTGCTGCTCGCCGTCCGGCCAGTCGGGCCGCACGTGATCCGGGGCCAGCTGGAACCCCATCCGCGGCTCGCCGTCGACGTAGAGCATGTGCCAGTCGTCGTCGGGCTCCACGGTCCCGCCGAGGACGCCCGCCCAGAACGTGCTCTCCGTCGCGAGGTCGGCCGTGTCGAACACCGTCACCTGATGCTTGATCCGCATGCTCCGATGCTGGCACCGGCCACTGACGGGCGCGACGTGGCGAGGACGGGGCCGCGGGGCCGCGAGCCGTCGCGGACTGAGATTCCGGCGCGGGGCGGTCGACGGGGCGGTTGGCAGTGTGGTTGAGACGCATGTCGGCGGCGGGCGTGCCCTCGCCTCAGAACGGGGGTGGTGCGTCGTACGGGTCGGCCGTGGCGTCGTGGCACTGCCCGGTGCCGGGTCGGGTGAGGTACCGGTGCCCGGTCGGGGTGAGCCACTCGAAGAGCCCGGGTTCGATCTGGCGCAGCCGGAAGCCGCCGTCGGTCTTGAGGCGGTGGTGCCGGTGGCAGACCGGTCCGAGGTTGTCGGCGTCGGTGCGACCTCGGGGCGCGTCGGGATCACCACCGGGTTGGGGGTGGAACTCCTGGGTGTGGTCGAGCTCGCAGCCGCACGCCGGGACCCTGCACCCGGGTGCGGCGCAGGTCCGGTCGCGGGTGCGGATGAGCTCGGCCAGGGCGGTGGGTGGTCGGTAGCGTTCGCGGCCGACGTCGAGGACCCGGTCGGTGAGGGGGTCGGTGACGACGCGTTGCCAGACCCCGCCGATCGCCAGGGCCCGGGCTTGGACGGCGTCGACGGGGCCGTGGCCGTCGAGGTGGGCGGGCTGGTCGTCCAGCCCGAGCAGGGTCGATGCGGGGACGGTGATGCGGACCTCGGCGCCCGGGCGACCCGAGCAGCGCGTGCAGCCGCGACCCGGGGGCGCAAGCGCGGGCGCGGGCGCGGTGGCTCCGGTCGGTGCGCTGGACGTGGTGACGACAGCGCTGTCCCCGGTGTCGGGATCGGTCGTGGGCGGTGCGTCCGGCGTTCCGGCTGGCGCGGCAGGGCGGACCACGCCGGGGACTGCGTCTGCGGCGGTGTCGTCGAGCGGGGTGAGGGTGGCGATCGGGATCGGCTCGACCGGGCGGGTGAGCACCACACCGTCCCGGTCGATGAAGGTCGCACCGTTCCACGACCGCCGCGGCTCCGGCGGCACCGGCAGACCCGGGGACAGGTGGACCTCGAACGCCGGCCCGTCCGACTCCGGCACGTCGCCCACGACCAGGTCCCGCAGGCCGTCGGCGCGCAACTGGTCAAGGGTCCGGACATCACCCAGGGCCTTAGCGGTCTTCGCGGCATGGGTCAGCACCCCGTCGACGCGCAGCGCGTCCGTCGCGTCCAGCACCAGCCACATCGAGGCCATGCCGTCCGGCTGCGGGCGGGGGTGGGACACCTTTCGGGTGCGGCGGGCGCGTTCGCGCCGATCCGCTGCGCCCTCGGGGTCGACCAGCCGGATCTCCCGCGCCACGCGCTGGCGCAGCTCGGCGACCGAGCACTGGTCGGCGTCCGGCAGCACGGCGTCCTCGACCGCGTGCGCGACCTGGAACGACAGGTCCGCCAACTCGGCCGTCAGGACCTGGGCCTTGGCGGGGTCGAGGTGCCCGACCTCCAGGGCTTCCCGGGTCGCGCCGAGCATCCCATCGAGCACCAGCGCTCGATGCACGGTCTTCGTCGCGGTCACCCGGGGCCAGCCCAGCCGCATCGCCAGCTCGTCGCCCGCGACGCAGGCCTGCGTCGGCGGGGCACCGGCCAGCGGAGACCACTCCGGGCTCATCTCGTCCCGGGAGGCCAGCTCGGCGATCATGCCCAGGGTCCGGGCGTGCTGGTAGGACTCGATCCGGGTCTGCGCGGCGACCACCTCGACCAGGACCCCTGAGGCCAGCACGCTCGGGTCCAGGCCCCGCAGCCAGGCGTCCAGCACCGGCCCCGGCTCGCAGGACCGGATCGCCTCGATCTGCCGCTGCTCGCCCGTGCGCGGCGCACCGCCGGCCGCCACGGCCGGGTCCGGGCCGAAGTCCGTCAGGCAGGTTCCGTCGGGTGCGTAGACCGGCAGCACCGCGTCGGCGATCGGGTCGCCGTCGGGGTGTTCCTGCAGGTCAGATGCCATGGAACGACACTACCGACGACCACCGACATGACCCCGGCGCCCGACGCCCGCCCTGGGGACGGGGCACGCAACGCCCACCTGTGGAGGACTCAGGCGAGCAGGCTGGCCTTGGCGAGGGCGAACGGGTCGTCGTCCAGGACGCGCGCGTCGTGCAGCCGGGCGAGGCGCTGGAGCTGCTCGACCAGCCCCGCGTCGTCGGTCGGGCACGACCGACGACGGACGACGCGGACGCGGAGATCACCATCGACGCGGCGGCGGCGGTGCGTGCGCTGGGCCCCCGCCTCTCGGACGCCGACGACATGTCCACGCAGGCGAAGCAGGTGCGCGACGAGCCGCTGGTGCGGGAGCTGCTCGGGTGCTCCGGCCCGGTGCCCGCGACGCCACCGCGCCTGGTGTGCGGTGACGGGGACGGTCCGTCGCTAGGTCGGCTCGGGGTCCTGCGCGGGGCCGGCGTCCTCCAGCTCCGCCCCGTCGGGCCCGAGCGCGCCGACCAGATCGACCTCCTCCGTCGCCGGGTCCAGCCAGATCTGCCGTCCCGGCCCGGTGGCGGCGGTCTCGAACCGGACGGCGACCCGGCCGTCGTCGCGCGCCTTCACCACCCACCCGCGGCCGTGCACGGGGTGCCGGACGTCGAGGCCGGGGGCGGCGTCGTCGACCCGGAGCCGACCGCGTCGGCGACGGGCGACGGGACGGAGCGCGTCCGGGTCATCGTCGCTCGACGCGCCGCCGCCCTCGGCACCCGCCGGCGATCCCGGGACCGCCGCGTCGACCGGTCCCGCCAGGTCCAGCATCAGCTGCGCGTGCTCCGACAGCCCGCTGAACGCGACCCCCAGCAGCCGGACCGGCTCGGCCAGCTCCACCAGGTCCAGCGCCCGCGCCGCCGCCTCGTGCAGCGCCGCCCGGTCCGCGGTCGGCGACGGCAGGGACACCGCACGGGTCACCGTGCTGAACCCGGCGAACCGCACCTTCGCCGTCACGGTCCGGGCCGCGCCGCCGTGCCGCTCCAGGCGGGTGTACGCCTGGTCCACCACGGCGGGCAGCTGCGCCGCGACCTCGGCCCGGCCGTGCAGGTCCCGCTCGAAGGTGTGCTCGGCGCCGGCGGACTTCCGCTCCCGGGTCTCGGCCACGGGCCGGTCGTCCCAGCCGCGCGCGACCCGGAACAGGTTCGACCCGGCCGCCTCGCCCAGCACCATCGTCAGGGTGTCGAGCGGCTGCCCGCGCAGGTCCTCGACGGTCCGCACGCCGATTTTCTCCAGCCGCTCCGCGGACACCGGCCCCACGCCCCAGAGCGACCGCACCGGCATCGGCAGCAGGAACGCGTCCTCGTCCTCGGGCGCGACCACCACGACCCCCGCGGGCTTGGCGGCCGCGGAGGCGAGCTTCGCGACGAGCTTCGACCGGCCCATCCCGACGGACACCGGCACGCCGGCGAGCGCGACCGCGCGCTCCCGCAGGTCCCGGGCGACCCCCGGCCAGCCGTCCGCCCCCGGGTGCACAGCACCGAGGTCGGCGAACGCCTCGTCGATGCTCAGCGGCTCGACCGCGTCGGTCCGCTCGCGCAGCGCCGCCATGATCCGCGCCGAGTACGCGGTGTACGCGTCGAACCGGGGGACCACGACCGTCGCCTGCGGGCACGCGCGCCGGGCGCTGGCCATCGACATCGCCGAGCGCACGCCCATCGCCCGGGCCTCGTAGGACGCGGCGGCGACCACCCCGCGCGGCCCGGTCCCGCCGACCAGCACCGGGCGCCCGCGCAGGGAGGGGCGCTGCGCCTGCTCGACCGACGCGAAGAAGGCGTCCGCGTCCAGGTGCGCGATGCTCGGCTCGGTGCGCAGGCGCGGGGCCGTCACCTCGCTGCTCACCGGGCCATGCTGCCGCACGGCACCGACACGCGCGCGGGTGCAGGATGGGCCCGACCCCCCCAGCGACCGACGGCCCGCGAACCCGGGAGGACCCGTGCAGCTCCTGCTCACGTCCGGCGGCGTCACCAACCCGAGCATCCGCGCCGCGCTCGACCGGCTGCTGCCCCGGCCGGTCGCCGAGTGCCGCGCCCTCGTCGTCCCGACCGCCCAGTGGGGCCACCCGCTCTGCGGTCCGGGGTCGGTGCGGGGCCTCATCGCGGCCGAGCCGGGGTTCGAGCACCTGACCGGCCTCGGCTGGGCGTCGCTCGGGGTCCTCGAGCTCACCGCGCTGCCGACGATCGGCGCCGAGCGCTGGGCGCCGTGGGTGCGGGACGCCGACGTGCTGCTGGTGGACGGCGGTGACGCGACCTACCTCGCGCACTGGGTGCGGGAGTCCGGGCTGGCGGACCTACTCCCGGGCCTGCCCGACCTGGTGTGGGTCGGCGTCAGCGCCGGGAGCATGGTCATGGCGCCGCGGATCGGCGAGATGTTCGTCGAGTGGGCCGACGCCCCGGACGACAGCGCCCTCGGGGTCGTGCCGTTCGCGATCTTCCCGCACCTGGACGCGTTCCCCACGAACACGAGGCCGGCCGCGGAGCGGTGGGCGGCCGGCCTCGGCGGGATGCCGGCCTACGCGATCGACGAGCAGACGGCGATCGTCGTCGCCGACGGGACGGTCGAGGTGGTGTCCGAGGGGGAGTGGGTGCGGCTCGGCGGCGCGGGGGAGGAGCGGCGATGACGCGCTTCGCGATCGACGCCCCGACGGCCGTGCGCCTGGTCGAGGAGGGGTTCGTCGTGCCGGACGGGCACCAGCTGGTCGCCCCGAACCTGCTCCGCTCGGAGGCGATGGGCCTGCTCTACCGCGCCGTCCGCGCCGGGACCCTCGACGCCGCGCGGGCCGAACGGCTGCTCGACGGGCTGACGACGATGCGCGTGCGGCTGCTCGGCGACCGGGTCTCGCGGGCCGTGGCCTGGCGGATCGCCACCGAGCGCGGTTGGGACGACGTCGCGCCCGCGGAGTACGTCGCGGTCGCCCGGCTGCAGGCGGACGTGCTCGTCGCGTCGGACGCGGACCTGGCGCGGCGGGCGCGGGGCCTCGTCGAGCTCGCCCCGGTCGAGGACCTGCTCGCGGTGCGGGCCCCGTAGTTCCGCGACGCCGCGGCCGACGTCCCGCCGGTCACCGCAGCAGCACCATCTCCCGCCCGCCGGAGCCGTAGCCGTACAGCGCCCCGTCCCACGACCACAGGGAGTCGACCCCGTCCGGGACGGGGGTGGTCCAGGCACGGCGCCCGGACCCGAGGTCGTAGGCCGACAGCACCAGGTCGGCGGTGCCGTCCTCGCGCTCGGCGCGCAGCAGGTGCCGGCCGTCGGTCATCAGCCCCGTGCCGTCGACGGGCGGCGCGGTGGTGCTCCAGCGCTCCGCCCCGGTGAGCGCGTCGACGGCCCAGACGACGGTCAGGTCGGTCCCGTACAGCACGCCGTCGAGCAGGAGGTAGCCGCTGCGGGGACCCGTCTCCCCGGGACGCTCCCACAGCGTGCGCCCGGTCGCGGCCTCGACGCCGCGCACGACGCTCCCCGACCCGTCGGGCGCGGACACGGGCTGGACGCCGGGCGCGGAGCCGTCGTCGGGCGACAGGTACAGCGGGTAGCCGTCGAGCGTCGCGGTCGCGCTGCCGTCCGGCCCGAGCAGGCGCAGCGCGCCCGTCGTCGGCACGGCCACCAGCGCGTCGCCGCGCGCCGCGTACAGCGCGTCGGCGTCCGCCTCGATCCGGCCGTCCGCGGGGTCGACCGCCCAGGTGGCGGCGGTGCCCTGGACGAACAGGTGCCCACCGGCGGAGACGAGCCAGCCGCTCCAGAAGGACGGGTCGACCGGGTCGTCGATCTCGGTGCGCCACCGCTCCGTGCCGCGGACGTCGCTGCCTGTGAGGACGACCCCGTCGTCGCGGCGGACGCCGACGACGAGCACCTCCCCGACGACCGTCGCCTCGGCACCGGGCTCCAGCTCCCGGGCGCCGGCCACCGCCCGGGCGGCGAGGTCGACCTCGACCAGCCGGGTCGTGACCGGGCCCCCGTCGCCCGAGGGGCCGTCGGTGACGGCGCACCACAGCGTCGCCGCGGGGCCGTCGGAGCCCGAGGTGCACGCCACGCTGCGCGTGTACCCGTCCTCGGTCACCAGCACCCCGATCTCGGCGCGCCACCGCTCCTCGCCGGTGCCCGGGTCCAGCGCCACCACGGCGGCGGGCTCGCCGCTGCCCGGCGTCAGCACGCCTGCGATCAGCCCGTCCGCGGTCCGGGTCCCGGACGCCAGCAGCCCCATGGCGTCGGCCGTGCCCCACGGCGCCGCCTCCAGGGGAGCGGTGACGGTCTCGGCGAGGACGCCCGGCGTCGCGCGCAGGCGCTCCGCCGCGGCCTCGTCCCGGCGGTCGGCGACCATCTGGGCCGCGACCAGCGCCAGGACCACCGCGACCGGCACCGGCCACCAGCGGCGCAGCAGCGCGCGGGCGCGCGCGGCGGTGCGCGACGGCGCGACCGGGTCCTGCTGCGGCTCCATGACGTCGTCGAGCTGCACCTCGGCCATGCGGTCCGCCCCCATGACCGGCGACTCTACGGTCGCGCGGGTGGCCGTGGGGCGGGTTCGCGGGCCGGGAACGGCACAGCCCCCTCCCGCGCGGTGCGGGAGGGGGCTGCGCCGTGCACGCGAGCGCTCAGGCCATCGTCGCGACGTCGATGACGAACCGGTACCGCACGTCCGAGCGCAGCACGCGCTCGTACGCCTCGTTGACCTCGTCGGCCGCGATCAGCTCGGTCTCGGGTGCGATGCCGTGCTCGGCGCAGAAGTCGAGCATCTCCTGCGTCTCGGCGATGCTGCCGATGCTCGACCCGGCGAACGAGCGGCGGTTGCCGAACAGCGTGAACACCTGGACGGGCAGCGGCTCGCCGGGGGCGCCGACGTTCACCAGGGTGCCGTCGAGCCGGAGCAGGGACAGGTACGCGCCCAGGTCGACGACCGCGGACACCGTGTTGACGATGAGGTCGAAGGTGTTCGCGAGCTCGGCGAACGTCGCCGGGTCCTCGGTGGCGAAGTAGTGGTCCGCGCCGAGCTCGAGGCCGTCGGCCTTCTTGCTCAGCGTGCGGGACAGCACCGTGACCTCGGCGCCCATGGCGTGCGCGAGCTTGACGGCCATGTGGCCGAGACCGCCCATGCCGACGACCGCGACCTTCTTGCCCGGGCCGGCGCCCCAGTGGGCGAGCGGCGAGTACGTGGTCACGCCGGCGCACAGCAGCGGCGCGGCCTTGTCGAACGGGATGGCCTCCGGCACGCGGAGCACGAAGTCCTCGTCGACGACCACGTGGGTCGAGTAGCCGCCCTGCGTGATCGTGCCGTCACGGTCGACGGACGCGTAGGTCTGGGTGTTGCCCTCCAGGCAGTACTGCTCCAGGCCGGCGCGGCAGTTCTCGCACTCCCGGCAGGAGTTGACCATGCAGCCGACCCCGACGCGGTCGCCGACGGCGTGCCGGGTGACCTCGGCGCCGACCTCGGCGACCACGCCGACGATCTCGTGCCCGACGACCTGCGGGTAGGTGATGGGGCCCCAGTCGCCCCGGACGGTGTGGATGTCGGAGTGGCAGACGCCGGCGTAGCGGATCTCGATCAGCACGTCCTTCGGGCCCACGTCGCGACGCTCGATCGTCACGGGGACGAGCGGCTCGGTCGCGGAGGGGGCGGCGTAGGCGTTGACGGTGAGCACGGGACTCCCAGGGGTGCGGAGAGAGGGGGTGGGGCCGACGCGGAGGACTCCGGCCGCCGGCTGGGGTCCATTCTCGACCGTCCGGACCGGGGACGCCACGAGGGGCGCCTCCCTGACGGGAGACGCCCCTCGCATGCGCACTGACCGGGAGCAGCCGATCAGACGTCGTAGTAGAGCTCGAACTCGTGCGGGTGCGGGCGCAGCCGGATCGGGTCGACCTCGGCGGACCGCTTGTAGTCGATCCAGGTCTGGATCAGGTCCGGGGTGAACACGTTGCCGGCGGTCAGCCAGTCGTGGTCGGCCTCGAGGTTGTCCAGCACCTCGGCGAGCGTGCCGGGCACCTGGGCGATCTGCGCGTGCTCCTCGGGGGGCAGCTCGTACAGGTCCTTGTCGACCGGCTCCGGCGGCTCGATGCGGTTCTGGATGCCGTCGAGGCCCGCCATCAGCATGGCGGCGAACGCCAGGTACGGGTTGGACGACGGGTCCGGCACGCGGAACTCGATGCGCTTGGCCTTCGGGTTCGACCCGGTCACGGGGACGCGGATGCACGCCGAGCGGTTGCGGGCCGAGTAGACCAGGTTGACCGGCGCCTCGAAGCCCGGGACCAGGCGGTGGTAGGAGTTCACCGTCGGGTTGGTGAAGGCCAGCAGCGACGGGGCGTGCTTGAGCAGGCCGCCGATGTACCAGCGGGCCATGTCGGACAGGCCGCCGTAGCCCTTCTCGTCGAAGAACAGCGGCTTGCCGTCCTTCCACAGGGACTGGTGGACGTGCATGCCCGAGCCGTTGTCGCCGAACAGCGGCTTCGGCATGAAGGTCGCGGTGCGGCCCTCGGCGTGCGCCACGTTCTTCACGACGTACTTGAACAGCTGCACCTTGTCGGCCGACTTGGCGAGCGTGTCGAAGCGGTAGTTGATCTCCGCCTGGCCGGCGGTGCCGACCTCGTGGTGCGCCCGCTCGACCTCGAGGCCGAGGGCGTCCAGCTGGAGCGAGATCTTGTCGCGCAGGTCGGCGAAGTGGTCGACCGGCGGGACGGGGAAGTAGCCGCCCTTGTAGGGGGTCTTGTGGCCGAGGTTGCCACCCTCCTCGACGCGGCCCGTGTTCCAGGCGGCCTCGATGGAGTCGATCGAGTAGAAGGACGAGTTCTGCTTCGTCTCGAAGCGCACGTCGTCGAAGATGTAGAACTCGGCCTCGGGGGCGAAGAACGCCGTGTCCGCGATGCCGGTCGAGCGCAGGTACGCCTCGGCCTTGGCGGCGACCTGGCGCGGGTCGCGGCTGTAGGGCTCGTCGGTGTACGGGTCGACGATGTGGAAGTTCAGCACGAGCGTCTTCTCCGTGCGGAACGGGTCGACGAACGCCGTCGTCACGTCCGGGAGGAGCTTCATGTCGGACTCGTTGATCGCCTGGAAGCCGCGGATCGACGACCCGTCGAACATCTGGCCCTCGACGAAGAAGTTCTCGTCCACGGACGCGGCCGGCACGTTGAAGTGCTGCATCACGCCGGGCAGGTCGCAGAACCGGACGTCGACGAACTTGACGTCCTCGTTCTTGATGAAGGCCAGGACTTCCTCTGGCGTGCTGAACATCCGCTGCTCCTCGGGTTGACGTGCCCTCACCGGGCTCCGTCGAGGCTAGGGGTGCCCGATTTCCCGCCGGTGTACCGATTGTTTCGACCGTGTTACGTGACCCCGGATCCGTGTTGCGGGCGCGTGACGAGGGCCGGTCGGGGCGCGCACGGCGGGCGGTTACCGTTGACGCATGGTCGATCGCGAGGACGTCGGTTCGTGGCTCGAGGGGCCGCCGGTGGGGGGCGGAGGCGCGCCGAGCGGCAGCCGGCTGGGCCTGCCCGCCACGGGGAGCGGGTCGCTCGCGCCGCTGGGCCGCCGGCTGATCGCGCTGCTGATCGACTGGTTCGCCTGCCTCGCCATCGCCAACGTGTTCCTGCCCGCCGACGCGCAGCAGCTCGGCACGCTGGCGGTGTTCGCCGTCGAGAACGTGCTGCTGGTCGGCACCGTCGGCGGCACGCTGGGGCACCGGCTGCTCGGGATCCGCGTGCGCCGGGTCCGCCCGCCGGCTCTGGTGGCCCGGCCGGACGCGCCGCCCGCCGACCCGGGCCCCGACGCGCCGCCGAACCTGCTGCTGGCGCTCGTGCGCACCGTGCTGCTCTGCCTGGTGATCCCCGCGGTCGTGTGGGACGCCGACGGCCGCGGCCTGCACGACCGCTCCGCGGGCACCGCGATCGTCCGCCGCTGACCGCGGGGCCCTGCCGGACCCCGCACCCGCACCCCGCCGCGCCCTGCCGCACCTGCGCCTCCGGTGCCGTTCGCCGAGATGGCAACTCTCGGCTGTCCCGGGCCGGCCGCGCACAGCCGAGAGTTGCCATCTCGGCGGATGTGCGCGGCGTGAGGGCGCGGCGCGCGGGCGGGGAAGCAGGACGCGCCCGCGCCCCCCAGGGGTGCGGGCGCGTCTGCGCGTGCGGGAGGGGCGGCGGGTCAGCGGCCGCGCATGCCCTTGCGGTCCGGGCGGACACGCATCGGGTCGACGCCCTTCGGCACCGGCATCTTGACCGCGCCGAGCGCCTGCAGGCGCTTGACGACCTCGCCGACCTCGGCCTTGGTGAGCTGCGGCTTGAGGCGCTGCACCTTCCGGGCGAGCTGCGGCAGCGGGACCTGGCCCTCCTCGCGGCCGACCTCGATCAGCGTGATCGGGACGCCCTGCAGGACGCGGGCGGTGCGCTTGCGCTCGGACTCGAGCAGCTTGCCGATGCGGTTGGCGGGGCCCTCGCCGATCAGGACGATGCCCGGGCGGCCGACGCCGCGGTAGACGAGGTCCTGGGTGCGCGGCGCGACGGCGACCGGCTCCTGCGCGAACGTCCAGCCGCGGCGGATGGTGCCGAGCGCGGACAGCGCGGCGCCGGGCTGGCCCTCGATGCGGGCGTACGCGGCGCGCTCGGCGCGGCGGGTCAGGGTGAACATGGCGCCGAGCAGCGCGAACGGGATGCTCAGCAGCAGCGTGTACCACCACGTGAAGAACAGCAGGCCCAGGATCAGGCCCACGGCGACGATGCCGAAGAACACCCCGAGGATCAGCCAGGTCACCGCCGGGTCCTGCTGGCGGGTCATCTGGTACGCCTGCCAGACCTGGTGGTACCACCGGGTCTTCTTCACCTTCGCGGGCTTCGCGGCCGCGCCGGCGGTCGGGTTCTTCTCACGGGCCATGACCCGGGAGTCTACCGGCGCGCGGGGCGTCGCCGTCGCCCGGCCGCGGCGCCTTCCGCGAGCCCGTGCGGGACGCCGGGACCGAGGTCCCTGGCGGTCGCCGTCGCGGGCGGGTGACGCTGGGACGACGGGCGCGGCGCCGGTGCCGGCCCCGGGACGCGGGGGAGGCGACCATGCGGGTCCTGGTGACGGTGGCGTCGCGGCACGGCAGCACGCGCGAGATCGGCGTCGAGGTGGCGGAGGTGCTGCGGGCCGCGGGCCACGACGTCGTGGAGGCCGACCCGGACGAGGTCGACGCGGTCGACGGGTACGACGCCGTCGTGCTCGGCTCGGCGGTCTACGTGGGTCGGCTCGCGGCGGCGCTGCGGGAGCTCGTCGACCGGCAGGGCGCGCAGCTCGCCGCCCGGCCGACGTGGTTGTTCTGGTCTGGCCGGGTGGGGGAGCCGCCGCTGCCCGCGGCGGAGCCCGACGACGTGCGGGTCGTGGCCCGGCGGGTGGCGGCGCGGGGCGTCGCGGCGTTCGGCGGCCGGCTGCAGCGCGACGAGCTCGGGCTCGCGGAGCGCGCGCTGGTCGCGATGATCGAGGCCGAGGCGGGCGACTTCCGCGACTTCGACGAGGTGGACGTCTGGGCGGCGCGGGTCGCGGACGAGCTGCGGCGGATCGAGCGCGGTGGCCGGGTGGCGCAGGGCTGACCCGCGGCCGCACGCCGGCGGGGCCGCCGCCGCGCGACGACGTCCCGTCAGCGGCGCGCGACCAGGAGCAGCAGCCCGCGCAGCTGCTCCACCTGCTCCGGCGTCAGCCCCTCGGTGACCATCGCCTCGGCCGCGACCGGGTCCGAGGCCGCGAGCACCGCGGCGCGCCCGGCGTCGGTCGCGGAGATCTGGTGCTTCCGCCGATCCGTGGCGTGGGCCGTCCGGGTGACGTAGCCCGACCGCTCGAGCCGGGCGAGCACCCGGCTCATCGTCTGCTCGGTGACGTCGCACAGCGCCGCGAGCTCCGCCTGGGTGCGCGGGCCGCGCAGCAGGATGACGAGCACGGGCTGGCTCGCGTGGTTGAGGTCCCAGGACGCGAGGTGCGCGTTCCAGTCCCGCTCGACCCGGCGCGCGGCGGCGGACAGCAGGCGGCCCACCGGCCAGCCGCTCGGCTCCGGCGCGGCCATCGCCTCCCACCGCGGGTGCTGCTGCGGTCCTCCGGCGTCGCGCTCCACTCGTCCCTCTCCTCCTGCTGGGCAGTTGCCCCGGCCTCATGTTGCCGGAACGCGGAGCATCCCGCATAGTGCTCAGCATGCTGAGGAACGGGGCACGGGGGATCGGGCGGGGACTGGCCGTGCTGGCCGTCGCCGCGGGGTGGCTGGCGGTGGGCTCGCTCGGGGGCATGGCCCAGGGGCAGCTCTCGCAGGTGCAGACGAACGACGCGGCGGCGTTCCTGCCGTCGTCGGCCGAGTCGACGCGGGCCGCGGAGGCGTCGGCGGCGTTCACGGAGTCCGAGGCGCTGCCGGTGCTGGTGGTGTTCGAGGCCGAGGGCGGCGGCGCGCTGGACCCGGCCGCGATCGAGGCGGTGCAGCCGGTCGTCGCCGGGCTGCCGGACGTGCCGATGCCCGGCGCCGACCCGGCGGCGGGCGACCCGGCCACGCTCGGTGACGTGCTCACGGCCGACCCGGTCGTCGTGCCCTCGGAGGACGGCGAGGCGCTGCTGGTCCCGCTGTCCCTCGACGCCGCGCAGGCGGACGCCTCGCTCGCCGACGACGAGAGCGTGGTCGGCGCGACGGTCCAGGCCGTCCGCGACACGCTCGCCGACGAGCTGGGCGCGACCGCCGACTCGTCCGGGGAGGCCGGGCTGCGCGCCTGGGTGACCGGGCCGGGCGGGTTCGTCGCGGACCTCACGAACGCGTTCGGCGGGATCGACGGCGTGCTGCTGCTCGTCGCCCTGGGCGCGGTCCTCGTGATCCTCGTGCTGGTCTACCGGTCGCCGTTCCTGCCGCTCGCGGTGATCCTCACCGCGGTGTTCGCGCTGTGCGCCGCCGCGCTCGCCGTCTACCACCTGGCCGACGCCGGGGTGCTGACGCTGAACGGCCAGGCGCAGGGCATCCTGTCGATCCTCGTGGTCGGCGCGTCCGTCGACTACGCGCTGCTGATCGTCGCCCGGTACCGCGAGGAGCTGCGCACCGTCGAGGCGCCGGCCGCCGCGATGCGCCGCGCGCTGCGTCGCAGCCTGGAGCCGATCACCGCCAGCGCCGGCACCGTCGTCGCCGGCCTGCTCTGCCTGCTGCTGTCCGACCTCGCGTCGAACCGGTCGCTCGGCCCGGTCGGCGCCCTCGGGATCGCGGCCGCGTACCTGGCGGCGTTCACCCTGCTCCCGCTGCTGCTGCTGATCGCGGGGCGCCGGTCCCGCGTGCTGTTCTGGCCGCGGGTGCCGCGGGTCGCCGAGCCGGGCGCGCACGCGGTGGGCCCGGCGCACGACGAGCCGGCGACCGTCGGGGCGGGCGCGCCCGCCGTCCCGGAGCACGACCACCACGGCGCGCACGCGCCCGCCGGCCACCCCGCGCCCGCCCAGGGCCTGTGGGGCCGGCTGGCCCGAGGCGTCGGCCGCCGCGACCGGCTGGTGTGGGTGCTGACCACCGTCATCCTGCTCGGCTGCGCGGCGTTCCTGCCGACGTTCCAGGCCTCGGGCACCAGCCAGGCCGACGTGTTCCTGACCGACGTCGACGCGGTGGCCGGCGAGGAGGTGCTCGCCGCGCACTTCCCGGCCGGCACCGTCCAGCCCGCCACCGTCATCGTGGCGCAGGACGAGGCCGACGCCGTGGTCGAGGCGGCGCTGGCCGTCGACGGCGTGGTGTCCGCGGCCCCGTACACCGGGGCGACGACGGGCGCACCGACGGGAGGCGGTGGCCCCGGGGCGGACGAGCCCGCGGAGCCGGTGGTCGTCGACGGGGACGTGCGGGTCGACGTCGCCACCGAGGCGGCCGCGGACACCACGGAGGGCGTCGCGACGGTCGAGCGGCTGCGCGAGGCGGTGCACGAGGTCGCGCCCGACGCGCTGGTGGGCGGGGCGGCCGCCGAGACGCTCGACGCGCAGGACGCCGGCACCCGGGACCTGCGGGTGATCGTGCCGGTCGTGCTGGTCGTGATCCTGCTCATCCTCATGGTGCTGCTGCGGTCGGTCGTGGCTGCGGTGCTGCTGATGCTCGCCAACGTGCTGTCGTTCGCGGCCGCCCTGGGTGTCGCGGCGCTGGTGTTCGAGCACGTGCTCGACTTCCCGGGCGCCGACCCGGCCGTCCCGCTCTACGCCTTCACCTTCCTGGTGGCGCTCGGGGTCGACTACTCGATCTTCCTCATGACCCGCGTCCGTGAGGAGAGCGCGCGCCTCGGCACCCGCGAAGGTGTGCTGCGCGGGCTGGCCGTGACGGGCGGGGTGATCACGTCGGCGGGCGTGGTGCTCGCGGTGACGTTCGCGGCGCTGGGCGTGATCCCGCTGCTGTTCCTCGCGCAGCTGGCGTTCATCGTGGCGTTCGGCGTGCTGCTCGACACGCTGGTGGTCCGCAGCCTGCTCGTCCCGGCGCTGGTGCACGACGTCGGCCGGCGCACCTGGTGGCCGAGCCGGCTCGCGCGTCAGGAGGAGGGCGTGCACCGGGCCTAGGGTGGCGGCCATGACGGACGCGCTGCGGGTGGGACTGGTCGGCTACGGCTCGGCGGGGCGGGGCATCCACGCCCGGCTGCTCCGCGAGGTCGGGGCCGAGGTGGCCCGGGTCGTGACCCGGAACCCGGCGCGCGCCACCGCGGCCGGCCGGGACTGGGCGGGCGTCGCGGTCGACGCCGACGTCCCGTCGCTCCTCGCGCACGCGACCGACCTCGACGTGGTCGTCGTCGCCAGCCCGACCGGCGACCACGTCGAGCACGTCACGCAGGCGCTGGCCGCGGGGGCGTTCGTCGTCGTGGACAAGCCGCTGGCGACGACCGCCGACGAGGCGGCCGCCCTGGCGCGGCTGGGCGCGGAGGCCGGCGGGCGGCTGACGGTGTTCCAGAACCGCCGGTGGGACCCGGAGCAGCTGACGCTGCGCGGGCTGCTCGAGGCCGGGGAGCTGGGCACCGTGCACCGGTTCGAGCGTCGCTGGGAGCGCTGGCGCCCGGTGCCGCAGGACCGGTGGAAGGAGAACGACACCCGTGCCGGCGGCCTGCTGCTCGACCTCGGGGCGCACCTGGTCGACTCCGCGGTCCAGCTGTTCGGGCCGGTCGCGCGGGTGCACGCCGAGCTCCGCAGCCTCACCACCCCCGCCGAGGACGACGTGTTCCTCGCGCTGACCCACGCCCCCCGGCCGGACGGGTCCGCGGTCATCAGCCACCTGCAGGCCGGCGGGCTGGTCGGCGCGCCCGGCCCGCGCACCCGGGTGCTCGGCGACCGGGGTGCGTACCTGGTGACGAGCTTCGAGGGCGAGGCGACGCCGTTCTCGGTCCTCGACGAGGGCGACGACGCGCACGAGGGCTGGCTGGTGCACGGCGACGAGCGGGTGCCGGTGCGGCGCGCGCCCGGCGGGCACCCGGACTTCTACCGGGCCGTCGAGGCGTGGGTGCGGGGCACCGGGCCGGTCCCCGTCGACCCGGCCGACGCGGTCGTCACCGCGCGCGTCCTGGACGCGGCGCGCATCTCGGCCCGCGAGCACCGCGCGGTCGCGCTGGACGCGTAGCACCGCCCGGACCGGGTCAGGGGAGGACGTACGCCGCCGCGGCCTCCGGGGTGGGGTGGGTGTGCTCGAAGCCGGAGGCCGTGAGCGCCGCCGGGACGACCCGCAGGCTGCCGAGGATCTCCTCCGAGAACTGGCCCAGGGCGATCCGCAGCGCGAAGCCCGGCACCGGCAGGACCGCGGGCCGGTGTGCGCGGTGGGCCAGGGCCCGGACGATCGCGAGCTCCGTCGCCGGCTCGGCCGTGAGGTTCACCGGCCCGCTGACCGGCGCGTCGAGCAGGTGCAGGATCGCGCGCACCTCGTCCTCGAGGCTGATCCACGACCAGTACTGCCGGCCCGACCCGAGCGGCCCGCCGAGCCCGAGCCGGATCAGCGGCAGCAGCCGCCCGAGCGCCCCGCCCGACGGCGCCAGCACTATCCCGGTACGCAGGAACGCGACCCGGACCCGCGGGTCCGCGACCGCGGGCGCCGCGGCGGCCTCCCACGCGCGGACGACCTCGGCGAGGTAGGAGGTGCCGTACGGCTCCTCCTCGGTCACCCGGGTGTCCCCGCGGTAGCCGTACGCGCCGGTCGCGGAGCCCTGCAGCAGCACGCGCGGCGGCTCGGCCATCCCGGCGACCGTCCGGGCCAGCAGCCCCGTGGTGCTCGTGCGCGACTCGAGCACCACCCGCTTGCGGGCCGGGGTGAGCCGCTTGTCTCCGACGCCCGCGCCCGCCAGGTTCACCACGGCGTCGGCACCGGCGAGGGCCGCCGGGTCGAGCACCCCGGCCTGCGGGTTCCAGGTGCGCTCGTCGGGCGTCCGCGGGGCGCGGCGGACCAGCCGGCGCACCTCGTGGCCCTCCGCGCGCAGCCGCGCGACCAGCGCCGTCCCGATGAGCCCGCTCGACCCCGCCACCACCACGATCATGCGGCCGACCCTACGTGCGGCGCCGGTGCGCGGCGCGCCAGGGGGCGGTGCGTCGCGGGCGCTGCGCCGGGGGTGCTGCGCCGGGGGTGCTGCGCCGGGGGCGCTGCGCCGACCGCGGTCGTGCGCGCCGAGCGCGGTAGCCCGGGCCACCGCGCTCGGCGGGAACCACCGCGCTCGGCGGCGGGCTTCCGGGGGCGGCGGCGGGCCTCCGGGCGCGGTCCGGGGGCGGAGGCCCGCCGCCCCGCGAGCGGCGCCCGGGTGGCCCCCGGGCGCCCTACGCTGGGGCGTCATGGACGCCGAGCACCCGGGCGCCGGGGCGCCGCCGCCCCTCGCCGTCGTCGCCGTCGAGGCGGGCGTCTCCGTGCCGACCGTGTCGAAGGTGCTCAACTCCCGGCCCGACGTCGCCGGCGCCACCCGGGAGCGGGTCGCGGCGGTGCTGGCCCGGCACGGCTACGCGGTCCGGCCGTCGGGGAGCCGGCGCACGGGGTTCGTGGACCTGCGCGTGGTCGACCTGGACAGCACGTGGGCGGAGGCCGTGGTGCGCGGGGCGGCCCGGGCAGCGGCGCGGCTGGGTGCCGACCTGGTGGTGACGGTCGACTCCGACCCGGGCTCGGGGTCGGGCGGCGCGTGGGTCCGGCACGCGCTCCGCCGCGGGACGGACGGGCTGGTGAGCGTCGTCGGCGTCCCGGACGAGGCGGCGCGCGCCGACCTCGCGCGCGCCGGGGTGCCGCTCGTGGTCGTCGACCCGCGCACCCGTCCCGACCCGGAGCTGCTGGCCGTCGCCGCGACCAACTTCCGCGGCGGCCTCGACGCCACGGCCCACCTGGTCGGGCTCGGCCACCGGCGGATCGCCACGATCACCGGGCCGCAGGACCAGGACAACGCCGTCGCCCGGCTCGCGGGGTACCGGACCGCACTGATCCAGGGCGGGCTCGTGGTCGAGGAGGAGCTGGTCCGCGGCGGGGCGTACGGCGTGGACGCCGGCTTCCGCGCGGCCGAGGTGCTGCTCCGCGCCGAGGACCCGCCGACCGCGGTGTTCGCCGCCTCGGACGACACCGCGATCGGCGTGCTGCGCGCGGCCCGCGAGCACGGCGTCCGGGTGCCGGAGGACCTGTCGGTGGTCGGGTTCGACGACCAGCCCGTCGCCGCCTGGCTGGACCCGGCGCTCACGACCGTGCGGCAGCCGCTCGACGAGATGGGCGACGCCGCCGTCGCGCTCGCGCAACGGGCGCGGCAGGGCGGCGGGCGCGGGCACGCGCACCTGGAGCTGGCGACGCGCCTCGTCGTACGGGCGTCGACGGCCGCGCCGCGGCGAGGCTGACGGCCGCGGCGCACGCTGACGCGGCGCCGGCGCGCTCGCGTACCCCGCGCACGCCCCGCCTCGCGCGCGCCCCGCGCACCCCGCACCCCGCACACCGACGCCGAGTCTCCGAACTCGGACTGCGTCCCGCGGGGGTGCGGGAGTCCAGATTCGGAGACTCGGCGTCGGTGGGCGCGCGTGCGCGGCGTGGCGGGGGCGCGCGGCGGGTGCTCACGCACGCGGCGGGTGCTCGCACGCGCGGAACCGCGAGCGTCCCCGCCCCCGCGCGGGTCAGGCGTTCAGGCGCCTCCGGAGGAGCAGGCCCGCGCCGGCCGCCAGGGCGCCGAGGGTCGCGAGGACGCCCAGCGCCGCGTGCGCGCCCGTCACGGCGAGCGCGGACTCCGCGGCGCCGCCCGCCGCGGGCTCGTCGCCCGCCGGCGCCGTGCCGGTGCCCGGGTCCTCGGCCCCGGGTGCGACCACTCCGGCGTCGCCCGGCCCGGGTCCCGCGCCGGCCGCGACGGTCACCGTGACCGCCGCGCCGGGCACGGTGAGCCCGGCGTCGTTCGTGGTCGACAGCGCGAGCGCGTGCTCGCCCGCGCCGGGCGGGGTCGCGACGTCGCACGCCCACACCCCGTCCGCGTCGACGTCGGCGGTGCACCACGCGGCGCCGTCCGGCCCGGTCACCGTGAGGTGGGCGCCGGGCTCGCCGGTGCCCGCCAGCCGGGTCACGGCGTCGACCGTCGACCCCGGAGCCGGATCCGTGAGCACGGGCGGCACCGGCTCGGCGGCGGACGAGAACACCTCGGCCGCGAGCACCGGCTTCAGGTTCTGCTCCATGTCGGGCCCGACGACGTAGTCGCGCAGCAGCCCGTCGCGCAGGTAGTTGCCGATCGCGGCGACGATCATCGACTGGTCGAGCGACAGGTACCGCTCGGCGACGGTCCCGGATCGCACGGCCACGGCGTCGTAGAACCCGCCCGGTCCGTAGGCGTCGAAGTCGGCGGCGATGTTCCTCAGGTTGTCGACCACGCCCCGCGGGTCGTACTCCAGGCCCAGGAACGCGGCGTGCGGGGTGACGACGCCGTCGCCGAACTCGGGCTCCGGGTTGGTCGCCTCGCGGCAGCCGGCGAAGCCGAGGTCGACGTCGGTGGTGCCGTCCGACAGGTAGCCGTCCGACCGCATCCCCAGGACGTCGACGCCGTACTCCGCGTAGCCGCCGTGCGGGTCGCTGGCGGGGGAGAAGCCCCAGTAGCCGTAGCCGGCCTCGTCCAGGCCGTGCCGCTTCTGCGCCTCGACGACCAGCGGGTGGTTCACGCCCCAGGACCGCGGGGCCCACTCGGACTCGGGCACCAGCATGTCCGGCATCAGCGCCTCGAACATCGAGCCGCCCCAGCCGGGCACGAGCGCCATCTCGTCGTAGTGGTACACGCCCTCGTAGACGGGGACCCCGTCGTAGGTGCGGGTCACGCCACTCGGGCGCTGCTCCTGCCAGGACCAGTCGCAGGTCGACGGGAAGGTGCGGTAGGTGCCCCAGTACGCCTCGGGCGGGATCTCGCCGTCGGCGATGCCCAGATAGAGCGCGATCCGGGTCTCGGAGACCGTCGTGTCGTAGTGGTGGCAGGTGTAGTACACGGTCTCGCCGCCGGTGTAGTTCCCGGGCACCGAGCAGCCCGAGGGCTCCTCGTCCCAGAACCCGCCGCGGATGAGCCCGACGCCCAGGTCCGCGCGGCCCTCGGGGTTGTAGTAGACGCCGAAGTGCATCGAGTCGTAGAGCGCGGTGGCCTCGTCCGCGAGGCGCGGCTCGGCGGACGCGACCACGCGCAGCGCGGCGGCGAGCCAGCCGTTGTCGACCGACGACAGGAAGTGCTCGACCGGGTCACCGCTGTCCGGCCAGGTGTCCACGCGGTCGCCGGTGGCCGGGTCGTACCAGTTGTAGAACATGCCGGACTCGTCGTGCCGGTCCAGGCGCTCCAGGGTGCCGAGCGTCGTCGCCATCCGGTCGCGGGCGTCGCGGTGGCTGAGCAGGCCGAGGTCCCGGGCGACGACGGTCGACCACAGGTAGCCGCCGATGTTCGTCGGCGAGGTGTAGGCGCTGGCGGTGCCGGGCTCGAGGGCGCCGGGCATGTTGTCCGCGACGAGCCCGGTCCCGGGGTCGGTCATCGCGTCGAGGGAGCGGTAGGTGTCGGCGAGCCACGTGCGGAGCTGACGGACGTCCCGCCCGCCGCCGTGGCCGCCGCCGTGCCCGCCGCCCCGGGCCTGGGCGCCCTGGGCCGGGTCGTCCTGGGACTGGTCGCCGCCGGCCGGGACCGGGGCGGCCGCGGCGGTCGGCGCCAGCGCGGCGGCCGCGCCC